>JAHKLW010000032.1 GCA_020854815.1 Methanofastidiosum sp.
CCTTCTTTTCTAAATTTCTCTTCAAGCGATTTCATCATCTTTTCATGCGTTTTCTTATGCTGACTAAAACCAACATGGATATACTTTTTCCTCAACATATAAAGAAAAATTGGCCTAATCAAAAGTGGGATAAACTTAATCTTCTGCTCGTCAAATTCTCTAAATTGATTTATCCATCCTATTGGATTATAATCTTCAGGTTCTCCATGTGTAAAATAAATTATGGCAGTATGTCCTTTGCCTTTATCCCCTTTTTCCCTAGTAAGTTCAGGAACATGTCTATAATCCTTCATTGAAAGTATTTTAACAGTCATTATATAATAACCAAGCAAAATAGATAGGAAACACAATACTAGAAAAAAAAGCTCTAATCCACTTAGATTAAAATAAATAAGAAAGATGAAAATAATAAATTCAGAAAATAACAACAGAGCATATATCTTAATCTTACTCTGATGGACTGTCAAGAATTTAACTATAGTTACCCCAATCAAAAAGCCAACGATGAGCGTTATCAGAAATAAAATAGTATTAATCTAATCCCCTCTTAGACCATTATTTTCACTTTCAATTAAATAAGTTTTTATTAAGTTACTAAATCAGAAAGTCATTTAAATTAATTATATTTCTTTTTTTTAATGAAAGTAGATTTACATGTTCACACAACTGCATCAGATGGACTGCTCTCACCGACAGATATCATAGCCAAGGCTAAAAAAAATGGATTAAACACAATAGCTATTGCAGACCATGATACAATTGATGGTATACCTGAAGGTATGAAGGCTGCAAATGAAAGAGGGATAAGACTAATACCTGCCCTTGAAATCAGCGCAAAACACGAGAACCAGGTTCATATGCTTGGCTATTTCGTAGATTACACTGATCTAAAGTTTCAGGGCTTTATAAACAAACTGAAAAATTCAAGAGAAGAAAGAAATCAAAAGATGCTAAAGAAATTGGAAAATTTAGGCTTTGAAATCACGATGGAAGAGCTAAAAGCTAGTGCAGCTGGAAACA
Organism: Methanofastidiosum sp.; assembly: GCA_020854815.1. Lineage (NCBI taxonomy): Archaea > Methanobacteriati > Methanobacteriota > Candidatus Methanofastidiosia > Candidatus Methanofastidiosales > Candidatus Methanofastidiosaceae > Candidatus Methanofastidiosum > Methanofastidiosum sp. Next base: position 1,021 of record JAHKLW010000032.1, read on the forward strand.
TTGGCAGACCCCACATTGCAGACCTAATGGTGAAAAAGGGATATGTTTCTACTTTTGCTGAAGCCTTTGAAAAATACATTGGAAACGATAAATCTTGTTATGTTCCAAAAGAAAGGCCAGATATACGAAAGTCCATTGAATTAATTAAAAAATACAAAGGTGTTCCTGTACTGGCCCACCCAAAGTATACTTTTTTGGAAGATGAAGATCTTGAAAACTTCATAGCTTATCTATCTGATATCGGTCTTGGAGGGCTTGAAGTCTACTACTCAAAGCACACAAAAGAAGAAGAGTTAAAATACCTGAAACTTGCAGAAAAATACTCTCTCATCCCAACAGCAGGTTCTGACTACCATAGAGAAGGTGATCAATTCGGGATGGAACTAAAAAAAGAGTATTTAGAAAGATTATTTTCACTGAAGGCTCTCTAACGCTTCAATTATTTTTTCAACTAGGATATTAGGGTCATCTGAAGACAGAACATTATCATGGGATTTCCCCATTTTTCTTAAGACATCTAAGAAAAGATCAGATGCGCCAGCAGTCCCTAATAGCAATCCAACAATCTTTTTTTCATCATATGCTATTGTGAGCTCATTTAGGGTGCCAATCATTCCCTGGACTGAAATAACTGCATCACAACTTCTGACAAGGGTAACATTTCTTCCTTTGTACCCAGAACCAGTGAATACGAGAGAATCAAAAACATCAGAAGGATATTTATAATCTTCAACATGCTCTTTGAAATTTATTGCAGGGGACACTCCAACTGTTGTTCCGCCAGATTCTTTTGCCCCCATTGTAGCTTCATGTGGTAATCCAGGACATGCTCCAGAAAAAAGTACCAGATTATTTCTTGCAATTGCCCTTCCAAGCTCTCTTGCAGCAAGTCTTACCTCACTTCCTATGCTGCCGCTTGCAGAGCCGATAACTCCTATCTGGTATCTCCTAATATTAAGCCCTCCTTCAGATGGCCTTCTTAAAGTAGTTCACCTTGGGCTCGTAGAGGTCTCCTCTCGAAAGGAGTTGTCTTACAGAATTGTCAATGTCATCTGCTAGATAGTCATCCTTTAGTTCATATAATATGAGATCGAGGACCACGCCTTCTCCTTCATCGAGCTTTTCAATTGCATCTAACACTCTCGACTCAATTGCTGTATCAGAATCAAAGATACGATTCTCTTCGGCATACTCCACTAGATAATTAAGCTCTTCAATTGCGTCTATTAGATCAGGATTTATTCCCTCTTTTTTGGCACGGTCCATTGCCTTTCTCACATTTTTTTCTTCGTCATATATCTTCTGGGCTATTTTGAAGTATTTTTTCTGCCTGACTTTAGCAAGGACAGATTCAGCTCTGTGAAGTGTCATCATATTAGAAGAAACTAAAGACAGTGCTTCAAGATTAAGCTGCTTTTTGCCCTTCCACTCACTGAGCTTTGCCATAAACTGGATGAGATCCCCTTTCTTAATTGACATTAATAGTTTCGTATTCTCTCTAAATGCAAGGGCCACTATACTCTGTGTCCCATCGTCTAAGAATACAGACCCGTAAGTACCGTCCTCGGATAGCCTTGGTTCTGCCATTACAGTTGCAACACCTTTGAGTCTATAAACCTTTAATCCATCTTGAGTGATCACATAATTAGTTGCAAAATCGTCTTCAGGTTTTACGAAATAGCCTTTTTGTATCTCAGCCAGAGAAAGTCTTGAAGAAGGCATTCTTTTTTTCATAGGTAAACCTCCTTCTCAATTTGTTGAACTTTTCTAAAGAGGTCAATATTAAATTCTGAGAAATCCTGAATTATGTCGGAGTCAACAATTACCTGCCCCCCTTCCTTATACGGGCTTCCAATTACCCTTAGAATTTTCTCCATATCATAAAGTGTGTCAGAGGAAACGCTTATTGCCCCTGTTCCGTCGTCAATGATTAGCGTATAAGTAGAAGGGTCAATAGATACAACTACCCCTATAAAAGAAACTAATGTTTCGTCTCCTTTGATTTCACGTATGTCTTTTTCAATTGAGTAATTCTGTTTCATTGTATCTCCTTTCCTATGGCTGCCAATACCATCTCAATTTCTTCTTCTAAATCAGCATCAAATATATTGTGTATTTGAAATACGCTTCCTATAAACTCACTCTCAGCAACATTTCCAGAAAGAAGGATCTCTTTACCAAGCATACTGTAATGATTGTCATCTAAGTATGCCTCGCCAGCATTTTTGAAGTTAAATCCTTTCTCAAGATAACTTTTTACTCCTTGATATATCTCATCGGCACTTACCCCAAGGACTTTCTCGGCTTTTTCTTTGAAAAATGAAGCTCGTATATACCCTGTTGAATCGTCTATTCCGAGGTCAAGTATCACAACTTTTGTAGGGTTAACCTCAAGCTTGCAGTGCTTGCAGAATCCTTTCTGAGGTGAATCCATTTTTCTAAAACATGTAGGGCATCCATCATAGAAAAATACTGAGTAAAGTTTGGCTATTGTCCCCCTCACTTCCTTAAACTTGTCGCCCGGTATTAAGTCGGATATATTAGTTCTCTCATATTTTAAGGATTTAACGGTAGAAGTATCTGGTAACGATGATTCATCAATTCCTTCAGGATTAATAATCACTTTACTTTTTGAAGTTATATAAAGCTGGGGCCCTTTCATTCCACCTTTGACCTGTCCAGCTATTATCTTTATAATGTCCCCACTGTTTAAGGCCTCAGAGAATCTGACAGCGTTTTCATCCCAAAATACAACTGCGATTTCTCCTGTGGTATCAGCTATCATAACATTGAGAACTACTCCTTGCGAGCCGTCATCTCTTGTAAACTCTTTTGGAGCATATTTTCTTGTAACCCTCCCCAGGACATTAACATCTTTCATTCCCTCTTTTAGTAAATCGATCTTGAGATCTTCTTTTCCAGGCAGGGCTATCCCTTCTTCGGAAGCAATTATAGAAAGAATACCTTTTGTAGTTATATCATACATTAATGATTCTTTTTTTATTCTAATTTTATCTTTTATTTGAGCTTCCGAATAACCCTTCTCCATCAATTTAGACATTATGAGGGATACGTCATCTTCCATCAAAGCACCTATTAACTTTTTATTTCGTGAATATTGAAATACTTTTCTATTAGTCAAATATATAAATCTAAGATTTATATAGGTTATGAGGATTATTGGATTATTTACTTCTCTTTATATTTTATCATGTTCAAAAGTGCCTTGTTATAGGGTGTTGGTATATCTAATTTTTTTCCAAGTTCGATGATTTTGCCCGATATGTAATCTATCTCTGTTCTATTTCCTTTTCTGAGATCTGAAAGAGTTGAATTGATATTCTTAGAGGTATTTTTAATAACAGTTAAAGTATTTTCAAAAATTTCATCAGAAATATTTATCCCTTCTTTTTGAAGAATTGTCTTTCCTTCTTCTGTAATTTCCCTTACAATTTCAATAAGATTATCGTTTAAGAGAATTCCATTCTCATCATCAAAAATTGAAGCAAGTGGATTTATAGACGAGTTAATAATTACTTTTGACCATATCTCACTCTTGATGTCATTTGTGATTTGGGTCTTTATCCCAGCACTATTGAATGCTCTAACAATTTCTTTCACAGCATTGTTCTCTTCGGATATGGCTCCAATTACAGTAGTTCCTTTTCCTCTGTACTGCACTATTCCTGGTGCTTCAAGGAATGCACCCATACTTGTGACTGCTCCAACAATATTATGTTTGGCAATAAATTTAGAAATCTCTTCGACATTTCCAGCACCGTTTTGAAGTGACATTACAATTACATTTTCATTAAGAATCGGTGTGATTTCTTTTAGTGCTTTTCTTGTGTCATAAGCTTTAGTTGTTATTATGATGAGGTCGGATCCTTTTGCGTCTAGTGGATTAGAAGAAGCATCTATTCTAACATTAAAATCATCAAGCCCTGAGACAGAAAGTCCATTTTTTCTTATAGATTCTATGTGACTTGATCTTCCAATTAGTAAGACATCTGCGCCACCTTTTTTAAGAAGTCCTCCAAAAAGACTTCCTATGGCCCCTGCCCCCATAAAAGCTATCTTCATCTTATCACTTAGTTGATAATGAGTTAGTTTTTATATTTGTTGTTAATAATATAATTAATTCAGTAAATACTTTTAAGTATCCTCTACACAATAGAAGTTAGGTGATATAATGCCTCTACCAGAAAAGGTTGAGTTTATTGGTAATTACAAGGGATGGAAGTGTTACAAAAGTTTTGAATCCCTTGATGGAAAAGA
>JAHKLW010000033.1 GCA_020854815.1 Methanofastidiosum sp.
AAAAAATCTAATGACAGGTAGAACTCTCCTCTTTTAACTAAACTCTCGTTGTATTTGCTCCAGTTGCGCTGCATAAAGCAGTAGGGTTTTTATGGGGTTTAAGCTTTTCGCTTCATTTGAGGTGAATTATTCAACAAAGCAGTATATCTAAAAAGTTTTAAATAGTATTGATTACAAAAGGTCAGGTGATATAATGGTGTCTAACCTTCAAGAACAAATGAAAGTTCAAAAGATGAACATTGAAGAAAGAATGTCAAAAATTGATAAAAAGATAGCTATCGGAAGTGGTAAGGGCGGGGTTGGGAAATCCGTTGTTACTTCATTAATTGCATCTTATCTTGCCAAGCAGGGAAAAAATGTAGGTATCCTAGACCTTGATATAACTGGGCCCAGCATACCAATGATGTTTGGGGCAGATGAAAAGCCTATTGGAGGCAGCTCTGGCATAATGCCTGTAGTTACGGAAAGTGGAATCAAAATTATGTCCATGAGTCTACTATTGCCCAATAATGAAGACGCCGTAATTTGGAGAGGCCCAATGATTAGTGGCGCAGTATCTCAATTTCTTGCAGATATTATTTGGGATGAACTTGACTATTTGTTATTTGATCTACCGCCTGGAACAAGTGATGTCCAGCTGACTTTAATGCAGAGTATCAAATTAGACGGATTTGTAGTAGTAACATCTCCTCAAACACTTGCTGCAACAATTGTGAAAAAGGCGATATCAATGGCAGAAGAACTAAATGTAAAAATTTTGGGTGTTGTAGAAAACATGTCTTATGCAACTTGCCCAGACTGCGGTAAAAAAATAGATGTATTTGGAAATAGCCAGAACAATAAAATGGGAGTGTCCACTATAGGCACAATACCAATTGATCCACAAATCTCAAAGCTATGTGATGAAGGAAAAATAGAAAAGTACGAAATAGATCTTGGAGGAATTTATAAAATCCTGGAAGGATTGTAATGCATACTAAGATTAAATGTGTTGTAGATAATAATGTTAAGCTCTCCTCTAATTTTTGGGGAGAGCACGGACTTAGTTTTTTAATCCAAAACAAAGAGAAAATTTTATTTGACACAGGAAAATCTTTCGACGTATTTAATCATAATTTAGAAACATTAGGCGAAAAAAAAGAAGACATATCTAAGATATTTATAAGTCATGGGCATCACGACCATACCGGTGGGCTATTGGACATTTTAAAATATTCCAATGCGAAAGTATTTGCTCACCCTTCAATTTTTGATGCAAAATACAAAAAAAAAGTCACAGAAACTAAATATATCGGAGTCCCTTTTGAGAAAAAAGATTTCCCAGAAATATATCTAACCAAAGAAAGCATAGAGTTATCTAAGAATATATTCACGACTGGGCAAATAGAAAGAACTTTTGATTTTGAAAAAGTATCTCCAATATTCCTAAAGAAAGTAGGATCGAAATATAATCATGACGAGATAATAGATGATCAGGCTTTAATAATAAAAACTCATGTTGGAGGAGTAGTGATACTGGGATGCAATCATTCAGGGCTATTGAATACAATTGAACACTCAAAGGATCTTATCGGTGATGATGTGTTCTTAGTTCTAGGTGGAACTCATCTCGTTTCAGCAGATGAAAAAAAGATTTCGCTCACTGTTGAATACCTAAAGAAATATGGCATAACTCTATTTGGATTTCATTGTACTGGTGACTATGCTTCGTCTAAGCTTCTTTATACACTCGGTAAAATGTATTGCCGAGGGTACACTGGATTTGAAGTATCAATTGAATTTGAAGGCTATAATTTAGGGAAAGATACAAAATGTCAGTGATCATTTAATTAAAAAATCTTTGAATTGTCCCGTATATTGCTCGTTTATTACTTCAACTTTATTTACTCTTGCGTATTTTGGGCCAACTTCGCACCATTCAATCATTTTATTAACGCAAATATCTTCTCCTTCAACAATCGCTTCTACTCTACCGTCCGGAAGATTTCTAGCATAACCAGTTACTTTTAGTCTTTGAGCTTCTTTCTGAGCATTGGCACGATAAAATACTCCTTGTACTAATCCCGAAATAAAAATCCTAGCTCTTTTCATTGCAACTTATACTATTCGTGATTTATTAAAGCTTATGCTTGATTAATGTGGAAATATTAATAATTACCCTTTTATAGTTCAAAATTTAATACTATTTATGAAAGGATTTAAAGAACGTCAAAACATTAAAACAGATATACAGCTTTTAGATGATTTAATAATAGGTGGAATACCAAGAGATTCATTTTTAGTACTTCTTGGGGAAGGTGGAACCGGAAAATCAGCAATACTTGGAGAGTTATGCTATAAATTTCTTAATAGGGGCGAACCTGTAATATATGTGGCGCTTGATAATTCGCCACCATCTATCTATTCAGATATCAATGGCCTTGGGTGGGACCTTACACCTTTCTGTGAGAAAGGTCTTCTAAGATTTTTAGATTGTTATTCATTCAGAATGAGAACGGATTATGATGAGAAGTGTATTACTATACTAAGAGAACCAGAAAATTTACCAAACTTCACAGATAGATTGGTTAGTTTAATGGATGAAATGGGCATGAATGGCAAAGGGATAGTATTGATTGATTCTCTCACTGAATTCATGACTTTATCTGATCCTTCTCAAGTAGTAGATTCTGTTAAAAACTGGAGGGCAAAGGGGACAAAGGAAAGAAATGTATTATTTATTTCAACACTCCATTATGGGCTCAAGGCATTTGAGGGATTCTCGGATGTATTTGATTATATTGTGGATGGAATTATAGATTTAAGATATGACCCAACTTATATGGCTTCAGATATTCTTCTAAAACAAATAAGAATTAGAAAAATAAAAGGTTCAAACCATTATACAAATTGGGTAAATTTTATCATCCAGAAAGGAGGATTAAAACCTCTTATAATTGAAACTAAAAATACAAAAAAGAAAAAAACAGATAAGAATTTAAAGAAGAAAAGTCAAAAATAAGATTTTTAATTTAAATTTCTTTAATCAGAAGCAGTGATTTTATGAAAAGACTTTTCAAATATTACCCCGAAGATTTCAAAGATCTTCCTGTCAAAGTGCTACACATGGATTTAATCTTTGATGTTTATGATGATCACACGAATGTAAAATCAAAACTTAAAATAAAATCTTTAACTTCTCCACTATCAAAGCTTGAGTTGAATGCTAAAAATCTAGAAATCATATCTATATCTGTAGAAAATTATGATATAGAATATGAATACAGAACAGATGAGAATATTATTGCAATAAATTTTAGAAAATCAGTGGCACCTGAAACAGAATTTGTAATAAATACTGAAACTATCTGCAGGCCAACTACAAATATCTTAGAGGGATTATATTATGATGAAACACCCAAAGGAGCGCCACCACAACAAATTACTCAGTGTCAACAATGGGGATTCCAGAGACTTGTCCCATGTTTCGATGATATGATGGCAAAATGCACTTACGAAACTACAATTATTGCAGATTCAAGATATACTAATCTAATTACAAATGGTGACATCCTTGAAGAGAGACATTCTGTCGGGAATGGAAGAGACAAAATAAAATATTCCAATATAATTACTCCAATGGCGCCATACCTTTTCTTTTTAGGAGTTGGAACTTATTCAACTTTTAAGAGAGAAGTTGAATATCCAGAAGGACATAAATTTATCTTGGAATTACTTGTACCTCCTAACTCAAAAAAAGAAATAGCAGAAAAGGCTTTGGATGTTCTACATAATTGCGTAATCTGGACATATCTTTTTACTGGGCCTAATCAATATGATAATCTTGGCATCAAACATCAAATGATGTCTTTAATTGAGGAAAGAGAAAAATCTAAAATTGAAGGAGATAGTCAAAAACTTGAATTATCAAGGAAGAAGTTATTGGAACTAAATAATAAAATTGTACCCGGATATAGATATACCGGTACAGTTTATCGTGAAATTGGAATGCAAAATTCTGATTTTGGAGGTATGGAAAATGTTGGCAATACAACAATCAGTACAAATAGAATCATGCCTTTCAACGATATGACTGATAATGGCTTTGAGTACATGACTTCTGTTAAGGTGCATGAATACTATCATAATCTAAATGGTTCAGAAGTCACAGGTAAAGACCCATTCCAGATATGGTTAAATGAAGCAGTCACTGTAATCATTGAAAGATGGTATCATGAATTTCTTTTTGGAAAAGATTACAGTAGGCTAAAAACTGTATTAACTTTACTCGCTCCGAGCAGTGGAACATTTGCATCTGATCAGGGTTCATCCGTAATGCCCATATTGCCGGATGGATTTAATGACCCAAATGAACTTATTACAGGAGTAACATATGTCAAAGCACCTGAATTTGTAAAAATGATTGAAACTTTCATGGGGAAAGAAAAATTTGTCAAAGGTTTAGATTTATATCACAAGAGATTCAGTCATGGAAACGCAACAACAGACGATTGGATCAAAGCAATGGAAGAAGTTTCAGATATGAGATTTTCTGAAATGGCCAAACAGTGGCTAAAACAAACAGGTTTTCCAACAATTGAAATAAAATCACAATACGACAATAAAATGAAAAGACTAAAACTTTATTTAAAACAATTGACTCCAAAAAAAGAGATATTATGGACCTTTCCACTAAAACTTGCTGTTGTCGATGAAAAAGGTAATGATATCATTGAAACTATAAAAAAAATAGATAGTCCAGAAACCACTGTTATTTTTGATAATATTCCAGAATCTCACTTTCTATCTTTGAACAGAGATTATTCTTTTTACGGGAAGATAAATTTTGATATACCCACAGAGGAGATAATATCTCAAATCAGAAAGGACAAAGATACAATTGCTAAATATGTTGCATTCTATAAGCTTCTTGATAAGGAGAAAATGCGGCTTTTAAATAATATAGAGCTTGAGCCAATTGGAGATATAATTGATCTATATTTTGAACTCATTTCTGATGAAAATCTAATGGAAAGAGCTGGCGGTCAATTTCTTACAATATTTGAATCTGTCGACGATCAAAAATTTGCCCACCATTATAACAAAATATACAATGTTAAAAAGAAGCTAATGGAATCAATTGCAAATAAATACAAGAAGGAGCTTTTAGATATATATCATAAATATAGTGTTCCCTGTTCAGGCAAGAGTTATATCGAAACTAAGAGTATCGAAATAAAAAGAAGGCAAGTAAAAAATATTGCTTTGTCTTTATTGGCCACTTTAGATACACAAGATATCCACAAAATTATCAAAGACCAACTTGAGAAGTCAGATTCTGCAACAGATAAATTGACAGCTTTTTCTTTGTATCTTAATAGTTCAGCAAAAGATAAAATGGAAGTTCTTAAATTAGTTGAGGAACGGTCAAAAAAGAATTTGGTGAGCTGGGAAACATTTCTTGCAATTATTGCATCAAACAGTAGCGATGATACATTAAAAATTATAAAAAGAATTGAAAGCTCCGATTCATTTAGGATTGAGCAATCTAATGATCAAAGAGCATTGTATGTTCAATTTGCCCACAATAGAAAGAAGTCCTTAGAAACTGAAGAAGGAAGAGATTTCTTAAAAGATTCAATAATAAAGATTTCTAAAATAAATGAGTATACAGCTGTCAATGCAATAAAGGTATTTGGGAATATAGATGATATGGAAGAAAAACACCATTTAGCTTTGGTGAAGGTGCTTATTGATATAATTTCAAATATAACCCAAGAAAAAATGCCAAGCGTCTATAACACTGCTAGAAGATTATTGATAGGGGCTCCAGTAGCTGTAGAAAAATATAAAGATAAATATGGCGAAATTAATTTCATAAAATAGGTTAGAATATGTCCGAAAATAAAGAATATCTCCCTTTTGTAGTAAAAGAAGAAGTGAGTTTTTCCTTAGTTGGATTTGTTAGAAGAGATATTGTTCACAGTAGTTTTAGAATACCTCACTTCTCAGTTAATATTGTTCCAATTATCAGAGGCACAGAAAAAACTATTTTGCATAAGAGGTCTAAAAAGAGGAAGATAGACCCTTAAATATGATTTCAATGGCGGGCATGTTAGTTATGACCCCCTTATTTTGTTGGGCTCAAAGGCAATTGAGCAGTCAAACGATAAAACGGCCTTGAGGGAAACTAGGGAAGAAATAGCCGTTTCAAATGATGGAAGACCTTATGTATTCTCGTCTAGAGATCTGATAAGATTCACAAAAGTCGGCGAACTCTTAACAGGCTTTGATGATCACAGTTCAATAAATGTTGGATATATGACAGGGTATATCTTGTTTTTGCCTAGAGATTCAACAATTATAGTCACTGATGAAAATGAGGATGGGACAATTGAAGAACTATCTTACGAAGAGATCGATATGTCCGAAGTAGTTTCATCATTTAAAGAAAGACCATCCGATTTTGCAGGTGGTGCAACAGCTGTCTTAAAAGAGTTATCCAGTACGAAAAGCGACGCTTACAATAGATTCTGGCACATTGTAAATATAAACAAAAATAAAAAGAATTAATTATTTATTCAACAACAAAGATTAATTTAACTGTAGCTTTATATTTTGTTATCTTACCGTCAGTAACTTTGCCTGTTAATTTTTCAACTTCCACGCCTTTAATGTTGTGGATGGTCTTTGAAGCAACAAAAACTGCTTTTGCTACTGCATCTTCCCAGCTTATCTCAGATTTTCCAACTACTTCAATCACTTTCGCAACTTCAGACATAATAATCCCCATTACAATAAGCTTCTTTCTATAAATAGTTTTGCTTTATTAACAATCAAAGATTAACCATTTAAATCAGCAATAGTTTTTCATCAACGAGGGATGAAATGAGGATTATCCTACATAAACTTAGATCATATTTAACTGATTGGAAGAACTTATTAACGCACTCTGTTTTCGGCATAGGAATCCTAGTTATAGGAGTTTTTTCTCCAATACATCCACATGCAAGGATGACTCTAGTTGGGTCTGTAGTTTGTTTGAATATAATAAGGATGAAACATTTCTAGGTTAATCTTAGATTCCTTTTTTCCTATTTACTTTACTAATTACCCCTATATATCTCTGCACTTAAAATAGATAAATTTTTATTATAAGAAATATAATAATTATTATGTCGCTTTTAGTAATTGCATATCCAGAAATTAAAAAGAAGAATTATGATTGGATTCAAGATTTAAGAAATAAATATGATATGCTTTACTATGATGTTGTCAAACCCCATTTTACTTTTGTCTTTCCAGTTTTTAATTTAAATAAAAAAGAACTTACTCATGAAATAAAGGAAAAATCTAAAGGGTTAAAAGAGATTGATTTCTACCTTAGATGTGCTGTGCTAAATAAAGATGCCTTCAATGATTACTGGCATGTCTTTTTAGTCCCAGATGAAGGATTCAGCAGTATTACAAAAATCCATGATAAATTCTATTCTGGGAAACTCAAAGATGAGCATTTTCTTGCTATCCAGTTTATACCTCACTTGGGAGTTGGGAATTCTACAAATGCAAATGAATGTAAGAAACTTGTGGATGAATTAAACGAAAAGAATTTCGAGATTCACGGCAAAATAAAAAAGCTTACAATAGTAAATTATGAGGATAAGAAGGTAGAGGATATAGAAACAATCGATCTAGGGTAGAAATTTTCAATCATTTGATTCCTTTATTACAATAATCTGCCTTAATGTACCCACTAAACTTAAAAACTTAATCAATATACCAAAGAAAAGAGATTATAATGAACAATTGGTGATTATATGAAATATAATGTTTCTGAAAAGATTATATCTGCTCATTTGGTTGAGGGCGAGATGCAAAGTCAAAGCCTTATTGCAATTAAAATTGATCAGACTTTAACTCAAGATGCAACAGGCACACTTGCCTACTTACAGTTTGAAGCAATGGGGGTACCAAAAGTAAAAACTGAATTATCGGTAAGTTATGTTGATCACAATACTCTACAGACTTCATTTGAAAATGCAGATGATCACGCATATCTGCAAAGCGTTGCAAAAAAATATGGGCTAGTCTTTTCAAGACCTGGAAATGGAATCTGCCACCAGCTGCATCTTGAAAGATTTGGAGTTCCTGGGAAAACTCTACTTGGCTCTGATAGTCACACGCCAACAGGCGGCGGTATAGGAATGATTTCTATGGGTGCGGGGGGGCTTGACGTCGCACTTGCAATGGCAGGTGAGCCATTTTACTTGAAAATGCCAAACATAGTGGAAGTTTGTCTTGATGGAGAACTTTCTGATTGGACTTCTGCAAAGGATGTAATTTTAGAATTATTGGGGAGATTATCCGTTAAGGGCGGAGTTAATAAAATATTTGAATTTACTGGGAAAGGTATTGAGAGTTTATCTGTTCCTGAAAGGGCAACAATTACAAATATGGGAACTGAACTTGGCGCTACAACTTCTATTTTCCCAAGTGATAAAATAACAAAAAAGTTCATGGAATCTGAGGGCAGAGGAAAGGAATGGCAAAGGATTGAAGCTGACAATAGTGCAGAATATTCTGAATCTATTTCAATTGATTTAGACAAATTAGAACCAATGATTGCAAAACCCCACATGCCCGACAATGTTGTGAAAATAAGTGAAATTGAAGGCACTAAAGTATCTCAAGTAGCAATTGGAAGTTGCACCAATTCATCCTACAAGGATTTAGCACTAGTATCAGAAGTTCTAAAAGGAAAGACAGTTCATCCCAATGTAAGTCTTGTTGTTTCTCCTGGTTCTAAACAAGTTTTGTCTATGATAGCAAAGGATGGCCATCTGAAGAATATTGTTGATGCTGGAGGAAGAATATTAGAGTGTACGTGTGGTCCATGTATTGGAATGGGACAAGCCCCTACATCGGAGGGTACTTCCCTTAGAACATTCAACAGAAATTTCAAAGGTAGAAGCGGTACAAAAGATGCAGATATCTACTTAGTAAGTCCTGAAGTTGCAGTTGCGGCTGCTCTTTATGGAGTTATAACTGATCCTAGAAAATTAGGCAAATACCCAAAGGTAGAGATGCCAGATAAATTTGAGATTAACGATAACATGTTCATTTTTCCAACAGAGGATGGAAAGGATGTTGAGATAGTCAGAGGGCCAAATATAAAGCCTGTTCCAAGAAACGAGAGTCTAAAAGATCCCTTGAGAGGTTCTGTTCTATTAAAAACTGGAGACAATATTACAACTGACGATATAATGCCTGCAGGGGCGAAGATATTGCCACTTAGATCAAATATTCCAAAAATTTCTGAATATACTTTTGAGAGGATAGATAAAGACTTCCCTTCAAGGGCTAAAGCTAAAGATGGCGGATTCATTATCGGAGGTTCAAATTATGGTCAGGGCTCTTCAAGGGAACATGCGGCAATTGCCCCAATGTTCTTGGGGGTCAAGGCCGTAATTGCTAAGAGTTTTGCAAGGATTCATCATGCAAATTTAGTTAACTTTGGGATAGTACCCTTAACATTTTCAGATGAAAAGGACTATGACAGAATTGAGTTTGGGGATGAGCTAGTAATTGAAATAGGAGATTTTAGTAACATCGGCTGTAAAAATGTTACAAAGAATCAAACATACAAGCTCAATAAAAATCTCTTGGGCAGAGATTTAGACCTTTTAAAGGCCGGCGGGGCCTTAAATTATGTGTATAACAAAATGAGGAGATAAAATGAGTGGAGATTTAATCACAATAAAATCGGGAAAGATCGATGTTCCTGATTATCCTATAATTCCTTTCATTGAAGGGGATGGAATAGGTCCTGACATATGGAAGGCATCCCAAAAGATTATGGACGCCGCCATCCAAAAAGCATACGGAAGCAAGAGAAAAATATACTGGACAGAAGTATTGGCTGGAGAAAAGGCTTTCAATAAAACAAAAAGCTGGCTCCCAGATGAAACAGTTGATAAGATAAAAGAGTGCATAGTGGGCATTAAGGGACCTTTGACAACTCCTGTTGGAGGAGGTATAAGAAGTATTAATGTTACACTAAGACAAGTTCTTGACCTTTATGCATGTATAAGGCCTGTTAGGTACTATACTGGGATCCCATCTCCAATGAAACATCCAGAATATGTTGATATGATTGTTTTTAGAGAAAATACCGAAGATGTTTATTCTGGCATAGAATGGCCTGCGGGCTCTGACGAAGCCAACAAAGTTATTTCTTATCTTGAAACACAGTTTGGAGTAAGAATAAGGAAAAACTCTAGCATAGGTATAAAACCCATTTCAGAGTTTGGAACAAAAAGGATTGTTAAGAAAGCATTTGATTTTGCCATTGAAAATAGTAGAAAGTCCGTAACTGTAGTTCACAAAGGAAACATAATGAAATACACAGAAGGGGCTTTTAAGAATTGGGCATATGATCTTGCTAATCAGGATTACAAGGGTAAGATTATCCCTTATACTGAGTACAAAGATTCTGGTATTGTGCTAAAAGACGCTATAGCTGACAACATGTTCCAGCAAGCTCTTTTGAGGCCCGCTGAATATGATGTACTTGTCATGCCAAATCTAAACGGAGATTACTTCTCTGATGCACTTGCAGCTCAAGTTGGCGGACTTGGGATTGCGCCTGGTGGAAATGTCGGAGATGGCTACGCAGTATTTGAAGCAACTCACGGCACCGCACCAAAATATACAGGAATGGACAAAGTAAATCCGGGATCATTACTACTTTCTGGCGTTATGATGCTAAACTACCTTGGATGGAAGGAAGCTGCAACTTTAGTTGAAAAGAGCTTTGGCGAAACAATAAAACAAAAATATGTCACATATGACTTCGCTAGGCAGATGGAAGGCGCAACAGAAGTAAAATGCTCCGAGTTTGGAGAAAGAATAATTAAAAATATGGATAAAAATTAATCCTCTTTTTTACCTTTCTTTTTCTTTTGAACAACTTCTTTTCTGAATTCTTCGATATCCTCTTCAGGGATTTCTGGGAAATATATCAGATCGTTTACAAATACACTTTCCTTAATACTTCCATAGCCGCATTCTTTACAGATATCCCTTACCATATAATTGAATGATTCAACAGAAACATCAGTACTACCGCAATTTGGGCAGATTTTGATGTACCCTTTCATGCGTGTTTCATCAATAGGTTTTTTCTTCTTCATAATTCTTCAGGTTATCTATTAGATTATTTGATTATAAAAATCTATTCAATCAAGATAGTACATTCTGACCTTTTTACCGCCAGATGTTAGAGTTCCTACCTCTTTAAATCCAACTTTATTATGGAATTTAACTGAGTCTTCATTTGGGGGTTCAATAGATACTTCTGCTACAAGGGGTATTGGCCCTTTCTTGTTTATCACTTCTTTGTATAACATAGACACAATCCCTTTGCCTCTCATAGACTCATCAACAATTACTCTATCGATATAGTAGTATCTCCTGAACTTATTTTTAAACCATAGAAAATTGATATTATCATAATCTGTGCTGTGATCCATAGCCATCAAGAATCCAACTACTTTCTCAGTATTTTCAATCACACTGAAGAATGGGATGTTCATATATTTTTGAAAAAACGCAATTTCCTTTTTACCTACCCATTTAGATTCTATATTGTTTAATTCTAGTATTCTAGGTAAGTCTTTTTCTTGTGCTCTTCTAATATTCATTAATCTATTAGATTATTAGGTATATTAAAATCTTTAGTTCTATCTTTCATATGTTAGTTTTTTAAAAAGATAGGGTATCTATCTAAAATAGAAGAGAGGATATTCAATGGATAATTCATCAGTTGATCTAGAAACTATTGGTTGGGATTCATACTTTGAAGATAATTTTACCGAGTATAAAGAGGAAGGATTTGTACCTGGCCGAATTACTGAAGTCCAACGTAAAAGTTTCATGGTGATCACAGAATTAGGCGAGATTGAATCAAGAGTTTCTGGTAAATTTAGATTTAATTCTCCGGACAAAAGTAATTTCCCGGTAGTTGGAGATTGGGTGGCCATAAAGACAGAGATTAATAACAAGGGAACTATTCATGAAGTGCTGCCAAGAAAGAGCAAATTCTCTAGAAAAATTGCAGGTAAACTTACAGAAGAACAGGTCTTACTTGCAAATGTTGATGTGGTTTTGATTGTATCGAGACTTGATCATGATTTTAATATTCAGAGGATTGAAAGATACCTTACTTTAGTTTCAAAGAGTGGTTCAAAACCAGCCATTGTACTGAATAAATCTGATATTTGTGAAGATATTGATCATAAGCTAGAAGAAGTGAAGAAAATAGCTCCAAATGTTGCAATACATAATTTGAGTGCAGAGTTAAATGAAGGTTTGGATTCAATTGAACAATATCTAGAAAAAGGAAAGACCATAGCACTTCTTGGGTCTTCTGGCGTAGGTAAATCAACAATTATTAATAGATTACTTGGTACTAATCGTCAAAAAGTTAGTTCTGTAAGAAAATCAGATAGCCATGGGCGACATACTACGACTTACAGAGAGATGATTATGCTTCCAAATGGAGGGATGATTATTGACAATCCCGGAATGAGAGAGCTTCAATTGTGGTCTGATGGTGACGATGTTAGTGATGTCTTTTCTGATATAGAAGCACTTTCAGATAACTGCAGATTTTATGATTGTACTCATATTAGCGAGCCAGGATGTGCTGTAAAGGTTGCAATTGAAAACGGTGATCTCGAAGCACGTCGTTATGAACATTATCTCAAACTGAAAAAAGAGATAGAATACCTTAATATAAAACAGAACGAGATGGGTAGAGTTACAGATAAGGCTAGAGGGCGAGGCATGTCTAAAAAAATAAAACTCATAAGAAAAATGAGGACTGATAAATACTAGATTAATAATTTTAGTAAAATCATTAAGCAATCATTTCAAAACCTTTAAAACTATCCATTTCTTAAAGTATTTATGGCAACTTTAAACCATATAGCGCTACTTGTTTCAAATCTTGAAGCATCAAAAAGATTCTATAAAGAAACACTAGGATTAGAACCAATCTTTGAACATCCAATAAGTGGCGAACAGTTCGAAAAAGTAACAGGTTTAAATGATTTTGATGTTGTATTTGCAGTATTATCTGATAATAAATCAAAGGTAAACATCGAACTAGTAGAATTTAAAAATGGCCTCATGGAAAGTCCTTCAATATTTAATCACATTGCATTTGAAGTAGATGATGTCGATGAACTCCATCAAAAGTTTGTTAATAATTGTATAGAAACAGTTTCTGAACCAGTAACACTTACTCATCCACACCCAAAAATAAATGGCAAGAGATTCTTCTATTTTTATGATCCGGATGGGAACATAATAGAAGTATATAATAAAAAAGAAGGATTGTACTCAGAATAAAATTAAAAATAATTTATCATTCAGGAAGGTAAGTAAATCTTATTCCCATTCCTTCTCTGACCTTATACCTTATGTTCATTCCTATTAGCAATGCAGTTATTGGCTCAATCAGTCTTGCATTCTGTAGTGGTCCACCATCAATTGCCCTAGCACTAGGTATATCCTTTGCAAGTTCCATTATGTTTTTCCTTGCATCTTTTGAGCCGCCACATACCATTATATCACAATCGACATCTTTTTCAAGGTCAGAAAGTCTGTCTGCGCTTACATTCTGAAATGCGCTGATTACTTGAACATTCTCTGGTACTAAGCTCTGAATAACTTCGGCAGCACTTCCTTCCCAAGGAGAAATAACAGTCGTTGCTTTTCCACCAACTGCAGTTGAAAGAGGCACAACTACCGATATAATTGTTTTCCCTTCAGTTAAAGCCTCTTTAATAGACGCTACAGTAGGAATAAGATGCGAATAAGGAACACTTATCACAATTATGTCTGCTTTTTTTGCCGCTTCTAGATTATCGAATCCTAGTATCTTTGCTTCAGGAACTTTTTCCTTTATAGTTTGAACATCAGACCTTTCTATTTCTAATAAAGAACATGCAGTATCGATACATATCTCTTTTAGATTATCGGCAGATGCACAAGCCTTACTTTCTTCTCTAGATCCAATAAAGATTTCATGTCCAGCTCTTGCCCATCTTAAAGCAAGTCCCGTTCCCTGTCCGCCAGTTCCCCCAATAATGGCAATTTTCTTCATTTTAATCAACCTTAGAATAAATTATACTTGTCTATATATAAAAAGTTTTTGAGAGAACACTTTCCAATAAAATAGGATGAAAAATTAATTAAAAAAAGAATAAGAAAAATAAAATAATTTACTTGTATTTCTTGTGTTCTTCTTCTCTGATCTGTTGCCACTTCTTGCCTTTTCTTATACCTTCAAAGACAGGCTCAGCATCTCCTGGTCCTTTACAATATATGGCGTAGTCCATTGTTTCTGCGTATGCTGGGTCAACTGCTCCACCGGCAACTATGAATGGTACTTCTATACCCTCCTTCTTCATAAGTTCGGCTACCTTGGGGAATGCAGTTCTTGTAGTTGTCATTAATGCTGTTCCAGATACGACATCTGGTCTTTCCTTCTTTGCTGCCTCAATTACTTTATCCCATGGAACACTTGCCCCTAGATCAGTTACTTGGTATCCCTTTGCAATCAAGATTGACTTAACAATGTCTTTTCCAATGGCGTGAACGTCACCGAATGCAACGTGCATAATAATCTTACCCTTTGGCTTGACATCTCCCATTGCGCTTTGGCAGTGGCTGATACCTTTCTTCATTGCATTTGCGGCAAGTAATATTTCAGGCACGAATGCATATCCACCATCATACATCTCTGCTACTCCAATTGCACCAGGCAATAAGGCTTCTTCTACTAAATCGATTGGCTTTACTCCTTTCTTAAGAGCTGCTACTACTAGATCTTCAGTTGTTACAGCATCTCCTACCATAACTGCTCTTGTAATATCTGCAAGGTCAGCATTTGTTGGTATGTATTTCTTTATGATTTCTTCTTTGCTTAGTGCGACAACTTTTCTCTTTACTTTCTTTGGTTCGCAAGCTTCGACCATTGCCCTTATGTTTGCATTTGGAGTCATTGGTGGTGTACCGCAAGCAGGTGATAGAATATCAACACCATCTGTGATATCTCTTAATGACTGTGTGTAAACATAATCTGGTTTACCCATCATGACTACCGGGATTGTTTCCAAACTACCAACTAGTGTAACTCTGTCTCCAAGACCCATTACAGCTTCCTTAACGGATGTACCAGGAGCTTCAAATGAGAATGCATCAAATCCAGAATGTGGAATTCTGTCCATGTAACCTCTTGTGTCACCACAGATATGTAACATTGATACAACATCCTTTGTTTCCTTTGTTAATCTCTTATATCTTGGTTCAAGGAAATACTGGAAGTCCTTTGGATCCAATAAGTCTCCTGATGCTGTTGGATCAGGCATGTAGAATCCGTCTACACCGCTTGAATCTGCAGAGTTTCTAATGATTTCAATACATAGATCAGTACAAATATCAAGACAAGCTTCAAACTTCTTCTCTTCTTGTTTTGACCACATTAATATCCTATCAACACCAAAAAGGTGCCCTGCAATAGTCATTGGTCCGGTAACTGTTCTTAGAACGGGAACAAGATTTTCATATTTTTCAACGAGAATCTTTGCAGACCCTTCAACTATTGGATTTCTCCCCTTTGATACAACATCTTTAGGCATGTTGTATTTTGTTGGATCAGTATTCTCAAGTGCATGCTTCAATACTGATGGATGTCTAAGGTCTGTTCCAAGGTCAATTTCTGCTCCTAGCATAGTTGCTTCAGATACTAAATCGTTATGGGATATCAATACATCTAGGCCCCAAACTTCGTATCTGCCTGCTTGGAACTGTGCCATGACCTTTGAATCTGTCTGACATGCTGGCCAAGTAACATTTGTTGAAGCCATTAATTCTTTACAAAAGTTAGAAAGAACCATTACAGGTGTTCTATCAACACGGCCGCCTGTCATAGCGGACATGAATCTTCTATATGGTGTCATTTCTCTTAATGCCAAATAATCTCCTCCTTTATGTAGTCAACCAATTAAAATAGGTTAACTTACCCAATTGTTCCTTTTGATTAATTAATAAAAGGTTTTTCATGGATGGTCTAGCCATCCAATTATTTAATCAACAATAGTCAAAAAATAAATTTTAATTTAAAACAATAAATATAGAAAAAATTATAGAAAGATTATTTCTTTTTTGGTTTCTCAGCCTTAGCAGCATCTGGAGAAGCGCTGTATCTGAATGGAGTTGCTATTGGAAGTCCAAGTTCTTTTATTAGCATCATTGAAAATACATAGCATTTCGCATTTATTCCGTTAATAACTTCATCAAAAAATGCAGTATCAAGAGGTTTCTTTCCTTCCCATTGTTCAAGGATTTTTTTCCTGAACTCTTCTCCTTCTTGGTAGTAAACATTTCCTTTCATGCTTGCGCTTCCGACATCTGGATCGTAATTTGAGAGAAAGTTAAATTCAACATCCAATACGTTCAATCTTCCACCTGGGCCAGACATCTGTATTTCTTTAATTGAAACAATATTTGGTGTCTGAGTGAAACTTACAGGCCCTTCAGGAGCTTTCTCCAATTTTTTCTTTTCTACTTCGGCTTTTGTAATATTAAAATTAATTATTGGCATATACGACCTCCTTTTTCCTATGGAATGAAGATTTGTTTTTAAAATTAACTATTGATATATTATATTTTATCAAGAATATCTGCTCTTGTGATTATTCCTACAACTCTTCCCGTTTCTTCAATAAGGACAGCTTGATTTTCTTTTAGAAGTGTGTAAACTTCAGCAAAACTTTGTTCTTTAGATACTACTGGGAAACTTTCATCCATGATCTCGGAAACAGTAAGATCGGGAGTTTCACAAATCTTCCCAATCCCTAGTTTTTTAATAAGGGATTTCTCCGATAGGCTCCCAACTGGAGACCCATTTCTCAAAACAGGCAACTGGGATATATTATATCTTGCCATTATTGTTATTGCATCACTAACCTTATCCTTCGGATGAACGAATATTACTGGAGAAACCATTACATCCTGTATTTTTTTCATTCTAACTCTTAACTCTTCCAATGCATTTAAGATCTTATTAAAAGTAGAAAGTTTGGGATCAATCTGTTTATTCTCAAGTTTGGCAATGTATGCTTGTGTAACCCCAGCTTTAATTGCAAGCTCTTTTTGAGTAGCTCCAAATTTTTTCCTCAATTTTTTTACTTCGCCAAGATCGATCATTGAATCGCCTAAAACATTTCTTGTATAATTTTAGCAATTGATATATCTGAAAATTTTGAAGGAATTGAATCAGAACCGAATATGCCATCAATCCCTGCATTTTTTAATCTTTCTTCTGCATTTGATATCATTAAAAGATGAGTTGCGCCAGATAGTACCTTTAAAGTGCCTTCTCTTTTAAGAACTTCACACGCCTTAGCCATAGTTCCACCGGTTGATATTATGTCATCGACAATTGCGACATCTCTGCCTCTAGTGTTTATTTCTTTTGGCCTAATCTCCACAGTATCTCCAGAAAGCCTTGTCTTTTCGAGATGGTCAAACTCTGCTTCCATTTGGTCTGCAACAATCTTTGCCCTTTCGACTGACCCTTTATCGGGCGATATAACAACAGGCTCGTTAAGTTTTAGATCCATTAAATATTCTGCTATTAATGGCATAGCTGATAAATTTTCTCCACCCATAGCTTTTGTGATTTTTATATCATGTATATCAACAGTATATTTTGATTCAAGTTCGAATCTGTCAATCATCTTTGCTAGAGAGATCCCAGAAACAGATTCCCAGTCCTTAAATCTCTTGTCTTGTCTTGCATAAGCCATGTAGGGGATTAACAGGTTAATCTTGATGTTTAAGTCTTTTAACGCATCAATCATGAAAAAGAGCTGCATTATATGCTCATCTTGGGGATAATATAACGATTGAACTATTAAAATTTCTTTAATATCTTTGACTTTTTCATCAAATCTAACATATCCTTCTCCATCGGGGAATCTTTCAAAATGGCAGTCGATTAATTTGAAATCACCTTTTAATTTTTCAAGAGTTTTTTTCGATGAAAGTGATGTAACAAACATGGAAACACCTTAAATTAGGTATATCTAATCATTAATATATTTTTCTCTTTATAAGCATTATATAAGCGATATATTTTTAAAGGCTAGACAACTATAAACGCTAAAGTATTTCTAGAGGAAATCAGAATGGTAAGGAAAAAATCTTCTTTAGAAGAAGTAAAACCAGTCAACGAAGAATTAGTAGATATTACTGAAGAAGTTAAAAGAGTTAGAGACCAGATTAAATCTTTTTACGATGTCGCTACTACTGAAGAAATAGAAGTGCCTGAAAATTTAATTGATCAAGTCATTGGCCAAGATCATGCTGTTGAAATCGTTAAGACGGCAGCTAAACAAAGAAGAAACGTATTGCTAATAGGTGAGCCTGGAACAGGAAAATCAATGCTAGGATTGGCAATGGCCGAACTTCTTCCAAAGGAAGATCTTGAAGATATACTTGCTTATCCAAACCCTGATGACCCGAATACGCCCAGAATTAGAACGGTACCAAGAGGGAAAGCAAGACTTATAATTGACGAACACAAGGCCATGGCAAAAAAACAGGAAGAAAGCAAAAAGATGATAATGTTCTTCGTTATAGGTGCGATAATTGTTATTGCGTTAACTCAAGGACAGTTAATATGGGGGCTGTTTCTTGCAGTTATTATATTCTTTGGAATGCAGACATTTAAGATTAAAAATCAAGTCATGATTCCAAAGATATTAGTTGATAATTCTAAGTGGGATCATGCTCCGTTTTTGGATGGAACAGGAGCCCACGCTGGAGCATTACTTGGAGATGTTAGACACGACCCATTCCAGTCCGGAGGGCTTGGTACACCTGCACATGAAAGAGTTGAAGCGGGTATGATTCACAAGACCCATAAAGGTTTACTTTTCATAGACGAAATCTCAACATTAAAAATCCAGATGCAACAAGCCATTCTTACAGGTATGCAAGAAAAAGCATACCCTATAACTGGGCAAAGTGAAATGAGTTCTGGTGCAATGGTTAGAACTGAAAAAGTTCCATGTAACTTTGTTTTAGTTGCTGCCGGAAATCTTGAAACTTTAAGAGACATGCACCCTGCATTACGTTCAAGAGTTAGAGGTTATGGTTATGAAGTTTACATGGAAAATTCAATGCCTGCCAACGAAGAGAACATTAAAAAGATTGTAAGATTTGTTGCACAGGAAGTTAAAAAAGATGCAAAAATACCACATTTCTCCCTTGATGCAGTAGCTGAAATTGTTCAAGAAGCAAGAAGGAGAAGTAACAGAAAGAATCACCTTACCTTGAGATTGAGAGAACTCGGAGGAATGGTAAGGGCAGCTGGGGACGTCGCATTGTCTAGAGGAGACACTATTGTGACAGTTGAGCATATTGTTGAGGCAAGAAAACTTTCTAGATCTCTAGAACATCAAATAGCTGACGACTATATTGATAGGAAAAAAGCTTACCGGATATTTGGATCCAAAGGAGCTCAGATAGGAAAGGTTAATGGGCTTGCTGTTTTGGGCGAAGGAAGTGGAATTATCACTCCTATAGAGGTCGGTGTTAGTAGATCATCATCAAAATCTCATGGAAATGTAATTGCAACAGGAAAACTTGGAGAAATAGCAAAAGAGTCAATATCTATTGTATCTTCTTTAATAAAGAGATATTCGAACAAGGATTTATCTAGTTTTGATATTACTATTCAGTTCCTTCAAGCATATGAAGGAGTCGAAGGGGATAGTGCCAGTGTATCTGTTGCAACAGCAGTTATCTCTGCGCTAGAAGAACTTCCAATAAGACAAGATGTTGCAATGACTGGCTCACTTTCAGTTAGGGGTGATGTTCTCCCAATAGGTGGTGTCACTGCCAAAATAGAAGCTGCCCTAGAGAGTGGAATGAAAGAAGTAATTATCCCTGAATCAAACAAAGACGACGTATACATAGAAAAATCAAAGAGAGAACAGATTAAAATAGTTCCAGTAAAGAGATTAGAAGATATTTTGAGCTATGTACTAATAACAAATAATTCAGATTTTATTAAAAATCTAACAAAATTAAAAGAATCTCTAGGAGTACAAGCGTGATTAAATGTTTCATTTTATAGAGTCAATTGGTGTTGACTCTAATTGTTACATCCTTGAAAGTGATATAACTGCACTGATTGATACTGGGACATTCAAAAACTACAGAATATACGATTATGTAGATGAAAATGATTTACAAATAGACCTTATTATTAACACCCATTGCCACTACGATCATATCGGCGGCAATAAATTTTTTCAGGTACCAATATATGCTCATGAAAAAGACTATCTTGACATAAAAAATGGATCGGAAAAAACTTTTTTCTGGGGATTTTCAGAAACTTTTGAAGGATTTAAAGATGTAAATCCCCTCAAAGAAAACGATGAAATAGACCTTGGAGATTACTTGCTTAAAGTAATTCATACACCCGGGCATACATCAGGATCAATGTGCTTACTTGAAGAAGATAAGAGTTACCTCTTTTCAGGCGACACTGTCTTCAAAGGGTCAGTTGGTCGGTATGATCTACCCTCTGGAAATCTTCAAGAATTAAAGGAATCGTTACAAAAGCTTTGCGATATTAAAGTAAATGAAGTATTCCCTGGGCATGGCGAAAGTTTCCCCGGGAAAGATCTTTTATTTAACAAGTATATGATTACTCTAATGGAAGAGGATATATAAACTTAGGATATCGTTCGGCTTAACTATTTTTACATATAATTTATGATGCAATTAAAGGCCATTTATACCTAGAGAGTATTCAATAATAATTATAAATGGCATGAATTTAATTCACTAAATGCCAAATAGTGTTTATTCCTGCCAAATAAAATGACTAAGATTTAAATACTTAAAAAATTAACATCGTAATGGGGAGGTATTCTATGGAGAACATAGATCCTTTTGGAAATGTATTAAAACAACTTGATAAAGTAAACAAAGTTCTAAAACTTGACGAAGGAATATACGAAGCGCTGAAGAAACCTAAGAGATTTGTTGAAGTAACTATCCCTGTTACTATGGATAATGGTAATGTTAAAGTTTTTACTGGTTATAGATGTCAGTATAATGATGCCCGTGGACCAACAAAAGGAGGAATAAGGTATCATTGGAATGTATCTCCATCTGAAATAAGGGCACTAGCGGCTTGGATGACGTGGAAATGTGCAGTTGTTGATATACCTTATGGAGGGGGCAAAGGAGGAATAATCTGTAATCCAAAAGAAATGAGCGATCGAGAAATTGAAAGACTTTCTAGAGGATTTATTGCAGCTATTTACAAATTTATAGGGCCAGAATTGGACATACCCGCTCCAGACGTTTATACCAATCCGAAAATTATGGGATGGATGATGGACGAATTTTCAAAGATAAGACAACACTACACCCCGGGAGTAATTACGGGAAAGCCACTATCGATTGGAGGTTCTCTAGGAAGGGGAGACGCAACAGCAAAAGGGGCATGGTACACTATTAGAGAATACATAAAATATTTGAAATGGGATATAAAGAAAACAACCTCAGTGGTCCAAGGATTTGGAAATGCTGGAGCTTATATTGCTAAATTTTTACATGACCAAGGCTCTAAGATTATAGCTGTTTCTGACTCGCAAGGAGCAATTTACAACGAGGCCGGAATTGATCCATATAAAGTCTTTGAACACAAAGAAAAAACAGGGTCTGTTTCTAACTTTGCAGGTGCAAAAAACATAACTAATGAAGAACTTCTAACACTTAAATGTGATATTCTATGTCCAGCCGCACTTGAGAATCAGATTACTGCAAAAAATGCCGACAAGATTCAGGCTAGGATGATTGCTGAACTAGCCAATGGACCAGTGACACCTGAAGCCGATGAAATTCTTATCAAAAAAGGAATATTTCAGTTGCCTGATTTCTTATGTAATTCTGGAGGAGTAACAGTTTCATATTTCGAGTGGGTCCAGAACTTAATGAACTATTACTGGTCTGTTGACGAAGTATATGAAAAACTTGACAAAAAGATGACAAAGGCATTCTGGGATGTAATTGCGGCTAAGGAGAAATATAATATTGACATGAGAACAGCTTCTTACGTTGTTGCAATTGAAAGAGTGGTCGATGCAATGAAAGCAAGAGGATTCGGTTACTAGTTCTTATTTTTTCTTTTTAATTATTTTCATTTATTTCCAAAATTCGTATCATGTAAAACACTTATATAGTATTATTCTTATTTTTTGACATGGAACCAGAAGTTGGAGATGTAATTACATTAAGGAAGGGGCAAATTAGTTATGAAGGCATAGTGATACCCTCTCCAAAAAAAGATTCAATTATTATTAAATTATCAAACGGTTATAATATAGGTTTCCAGAAAGACACTGTTGAAATAATCAATGTAGAGAAAAAACAAAAACCTAAAATTTTTTCTGAAATAAAATTTCAAAAAAGAAACGATATTCCTGAAATATCCCTTATATCAACAGGAGGTACAATCGCCTCTAGAGTTGACTATGAAACTGGTGGGGTAAGATGGCTAATGAAGCCAGAAGAGATATTTTTTATGGCCCCAGAGCTGTCTGATATAGCAACATTTAGAAATATCTCTTCTCCTTTTCAAATTGCTTCAGAATCAATGACATTTGAATGTTATAGAATCCTAGCCAAAGAAGCGGCAAAAGAATTAAACTCAGGATCAAAGGGAATAATTATTACTCATGGTACAGATACACTTCACTATACATCAGCCGCTTTATCTTTCATGCTTCAAAATCTGTCTAAGCCAGTTTGTCTTGTAGGTGCGCAAAGAAGTCCCGATAGAGGAAGTTTTGATGGTTCTATGAATCTCATTTGTGCTTCATACGTTGCAGGACATTCAGATATAGGCGAAGCGGTCATTGTAATGCATGGTGAGATGAGTGATACCTATTGTAATGTTCTTAGAGGAACAAAAGTTAGAAAAATGCATTCTACCCGAAGAGATACTTTTAAACCTATTAACACATCACCATTGGCTAAAGTTTTCATGAACGGAAAAATTGAGAAATTATCGGATTACAGAGTAAGAAACGACGAAAACGAGGTATATCCGGATATAGAGTTGGAAGAAAGAACTGCAATTATTAAAGCATATCCAAATTTTAATCCCGAAATTCTTGATTATTTTATCGATAAAGGGTATAAAGGATTAGTGATTGAAGCATCAGCACTTGGTCATGTTCCGACTGATACAATAAATGATAAATTTTCATGGGTAAAATCAATTAAGAGGGCAAGAGAAGAAGGCGTAATAATTGTTTTTGCAACACAATGTCTCTTTGGACGAGTTGATCCATTTGTATACTCAAATGGTAGGATAATGGAGGAAATGGGAGTTATCTATGTTGAGGATATGCTACCAGAAACGGCATATCTCAAACTTTCATGGATTTTGGGCCATACCAACGAATACTTTGAGGTAAAAAGAAATATGCTGGATAATATGACAGGCGAAATAAACTATCGCATTAAGGGTGATAAAAATGGATTATAAAGAACTTGGCCTTAAAGTAGGATTGGAAATTCATCAGCAACTAAACACTAAAAGAAAATTATTTTGTCATTGCCCAACCGTTCTTAGAACGGATAATCCTTTGGATACGATTGAACGAAAACTTAGACCAACACCCTCTGAGATAGGTGAAGTAGATGTTGCTGCATTGAAGGAATACATGAAAGGAAAAACCTATATTTATCAGTATTATGATTCAAATTGTCTCGTTGAGCTCGATGAAGAGCCTCCGCATAACGTTTCTGACGAAGCTAAAATAATAGGGGTGGAAGTATCATTACTTCTTAATTCTAATATAATTGAAGAAATACAAGTAATGAGAAAAACAGTTCTTGATGGTTCAAATACTTCAGCATTTCAGAGAACCATGCTTATCTCAACAGATGGATTTATTGAAACAAAAGAAGGGCCTGTTTCTATTCTCACAGTATGTCTTGAAGAAGACGCAGCAAGAATAATTAGTCAAGATGAGGCCACTAAAACATTCAGACTCGATAGATTGGGGATTCCTTTAGTTGAAATTGCCACTGGGCCAGACATATCAAATCCCGAACAAGCAAAGGAAGCGGCGTATATTTTAGGCCAAATCTTAAGAGCCACAGGGAAGGTAAAGAGGGGTCTTGGTACTATAAGGCAGGACCTAAATGTTTCAATCAAAGAGGGCGGAAGAGTTGAACTAAAAGGTGTTCAAAAGTTAGAATTGATACCTCTATGGGTAGAAAGAGAAATAGAAAGACAAATTAATCTTGTCGAAATCAAAAAAGAATTGCATCGTCGAAGTTCTGAAAAAGAACTTGAATTTAAATTCATTGAAATAACAGATATATTTTCCAATACTTCATCCAAAGTTATTGTCAACTCAATTAAAAAAAATGGCGGCGTCTACGGAATTAAATTGAAAAGTTTCAAAGGCATTTTAGGAAAAGAAATACAAAAAGGCAGAAGATTTGGAACTGAATTAGCAGACCATGTGAAAACATACGGGTTATCCGGATTATTTCACTTAGATGAGCTTCCAAACTATGGGATAACTGCCGATGAAGTGAGAAAAATAAAAACTAAATTAAAAATTAATGAATTAGATTCATTTGTTATTGTCAGTGGAAAAGAAAGCATATGCCATAAGGCTTTAGAAGAAGTATTTGAAAGATGCAAAAAGGCCTTTTCTGAAGTACCGAACGAAACACGAGATGCCTTAGAAGATGGAAATTCCAGATATTCTAGGCCACTTCCGGGCAGAGCAAGAATGTACCCCGAAACTGATATTTTACCATTTACCATTGATACAAAGCTAATTGAAAATATTAAAGAAAATTTACCAGAAACATTCGATGAAAAAGTAAACAAATTTGTCTCCAAATATGGCCTCAAGAAGGAAGAAGCAGAAAAGATTGTGTATGAAAACCCTGAACTTTTTGAAAGAGTTACATCTTCTCTTGATATAAAATCTACTATTTTCATTAAGGCCTTAGACTTATCAAAAAACTTGGAAAGAGAAGAGGGATATATAACAGAGGACGATACACTATACTTACTTTTTGAGAAAGTATCAAAAGGAATAATTGCAAAAGAAGGGATTGAAGAAGTTTTGAAGAGAGTTTCAAAAGGAGAAGATATTGAAAAAGTCATATCAGAATTCTCTTCAGAGAACAATTCTTCTGATGTTGAATTTGCTATTGAGAAAATTATTCTTGAGAAAAGAGATTTCATAATAGAAAAAGGAGACCGCGCTATTTCTCCACTAATGGGTTTATGCATGAAGGAATTTAGGGGAAAAGTTGACGGTAGTTTAATCAATAAAATTCTAAAAGAAAAGATAGAAGAAATCCTCAAATCTTCTTAAAAAATATATCCTTCCTATTTTTGAAAATAGTTAATTATTTAAAGGCCCTTCCAAAAGACTTTCTAGAAGAAAATTCTAAAGATTTTATTTCCTAATTTTATTCTTTAGGAGGAATTATAATGTGTGGTTTTATTGGAAGCTTTCCTAGCCGAGATAATGATAGTGTATCAAAAGGGTTAATTACCATCCTGCATAGAGGGCCGGATGACAATAATATAGTTGAATCTGAAATGGGTGCCTACGGCCACTGCAGGCTTGCCATACTTGATGTTGATTGTGGTATACAACCAATGGAATATGATGGCCATTTGATAGTTTTTAATGGAGAAATATACAATCACAAGAATCTACGCTCTTTATTGAATGAAGAATTTTTAACTGACTCTGACACTGAAACGCTTTTAAGACTTTATTTAAAATTTGGGCCAGAAATTGTAAACAAATTTAACGGCATGTTTTCGTTTGCCATTATTAACAAAAATAGTTTATTCTTGGCAAGAGACCCTATTGGGATAAAGCCTTTATATTACTTGAAAAATGAAGATACTCTTTATTTTGCATCAGAGATTAAAGCCCTATCTGGTTTAGACGGGATAATTAATGAATTCCCTATTGGAACATATTGGCATTCCAACTTTGGATTTAAAAAATATCATGATTTTTCTAATTCATTAATGCCAAATCTAAAAACATATCCATTTTTAGAGGAAGATTTAATTAAAATAAAAGACTCTCTAAAAAAGGCCGTTAAATTAAGATTGATTGTAGATGAAAATGTTCCGCTTGGCGTTGCTTTAAGTGGTGGGCTTGATAGTAGTATTATAACGGCCCTAGCAAGAGAGCAAAAAGATCCTTTGGATACGTTTGCTGTGGGCACACTTGGATGTAAGGATTTGGAATTATCCTTAATGGTTTCTGAATATTTGGATACTAACCACCATACTTATTTGTATGATGCCGAAGATATTCTAAAAGTCCTCCCTACAGTGATAAAGCACTTGGAGTCTTTTGATGCTGCATTACTCCGAAGCGCAGTTCCAAATTATTTTCTTGCAAAGCTGGCTTCAAAATATGTTAAAGTAATATTAACTGGTGAGGGGGCAGATGAATTGTTTGGCGGATATAAATACATGTCAGAAATATCTAATCCGTATGAATTCCAAAGTGAATTATACAATCTGATATCTAATCTACATAATACAAATCTTCAACGTACCGATAGGATGACCATGGCATTTAGTTTAGAAGCAAGAGTACCTTTTCTCGACAAAAATGTTATTGAAACTTCATTAGGGATTCCTGTAACCTGGAAATTACATCACAAAAAAAGAGTTGAAAAATATATTTTAAGAGAAGCATTCAAAGATATGTTGCCTTATGAGATTATTCATAGGCCAAAAGAAAAATTCTCTCACGGCGCCGGGTCAAAAGATTTGATGGCAAATCATGCAGAGAATCAGATATCGAATAAGGAATTCGACAAAGAAAAAAATATAGGAAAAAATATAATATTAAGATCAAAAGAAGAACTATTATATTATAGGATATTCAACGATATATTTGGGGACTCTATTAACCCAGAAACTGTGGGCAGGACTAGATCAATAGTAAAGGATGAATTGATAAAAATATAGATTTTACAAAATATATTTAAATTAGCTAGTACCATAGAAGTTTGTGAAAATATGAAAGACTTAGATTTCTTTTTTAATCCTTCTTCTATCGCAGTCATAGGCGCTTCAGACACTGTTGGGAGTGTGGGTTATGAAATAATGAAAAATCTCCTTGAAGACTTTCCTGGAGAACTATACCCAATAAATATTAAACAAAAACCTATTTTTGGCAAACCTAGTTACAAGAGTATACTTGACGTGCCCAAAACTATTGAAATGGTAGTTATAGCCATTCCAGCACAATATGTTGCTGACGTTTTAGAAGAATGTGGTAAAAAAGGTGTAAAGGGAGTAGTTATAGTTTCTGGAGGATTTTCAGAAATTGGAGAAAAAGAGAGGGAAGCTAATCTTTTAGAGATATCTAATAAATATGGCATTAGAATAATAGGTCCAAATTGTATAGGAATTTACGATAATTTTTCTGGCGTAAATACAGTATTTTTATCAAAGGAGAAAATTTCTTTCCCTCAAAAAGGTAATATTTCTTTTATTTCACAGAGCGGGGCATTTGCAGGACTTATATTGGACTGGACAAGTAAGGAAAGAATTGGAATATCAAAAGTTGTAAGCTATGGAAATAAAGTAGATGTAAATGAAGCTGACCTTATTGACTACTTATATGATGATGAAACCTCAAAAGTTATTTGTTTGTATATTGAAGGCATACGTCGTGGTCTTAGATTTATGGAATCTGCAAAAAGAGCCTCAAAAAAAGTGCCCATTCTCGCATTGAAATCCGGCAAAACTAAATCTGGAGCTAAAGCCGCTTCAAGCCATACTGGAAGCCTTGCAGGAGAGGATATAATATATGACTCTGCATTTAAACAATCTCACATAATAAGGGCAAGTAATTTTGAAGAACTTTTTGACATGGCAAAAGCTCTAGAAAAACAGGTTTATCCTAAGAGTGACGGGGTTGCAATTTTGACTAATGCGGGCGGACTAGGGGTAATGACAGCAGATGCATTAGAAATGAATGGACTTAGACTTGCCAATTTGGGCGAAGAAACAGTAGAAAAGCTAAAGACCCAGTTTCCCGAAAGAGTAGTTGTTTCAAATCCAATGGACTTAGTTGGAGATGCAGATAAAGAACGTTATGAAATTGCTCTAAAATCCCTTATGGAAGATAAAGACGTAGGTTTAATCGTAGTTATTTTGTTACTTCAGGTTCCAACACTTTCCTTAGATTCTGCAGACATAATCCTCAATATTAAAAAAAATTCTGATAAACCCATTATTATTCTAGCAGCAGGAGGAGAAATCATAACTCCATGCCTTAGAAAATTGGAAGAAGGTGGGCTTGCAGTTTACCCTTCTCCTGAGAGAGCAGCTAGAGCAGCATACGCCTTAGTTAATCATGCAATAGTTCGAGGTGATATCCATAGAGAGGGTAAGGAAAATATTGGAATTTGTAAGATCTGAAGGAAGAAATTCTTTGATGGAACATGAAGCTAAGGAAATAATGAAAGCTTATGGGATAAAAGTACCAAAAGAAGGAATTGCAACTTCTGAAGAAGAAGTACTAAAAATTGCAAGAAAAGTAGAGTATCCGGTAGTACTAAAAATTGCGTCACCCGATATCCAACACAAGACTGATGCAGGTGCAGTATTTTTGAATTTATCAAAAGCAGAGGATATTTTAGAAGGATATAGGAAGGTAATACAGAACTCAAAGAACTTTAAGCCTGATGCAGACATAAGAGGAGTAATAGTCCAGCACATGATGCCAAAGCAAAGAGAAGTTATTATAGGAGTTTCTAAGGACAATCAATTTGGCCATGTTCTCATGTTTGGGCTTGGCGGTATATTTGTTGAAGTATTAAAAGATGTATCTTTTAGGATTATCCCTATTGAAATGGAAGATGCATACGAAATGATTTCTGAGATAAGATCACATCAGATGCTTTGTGGTGTCAGGGGAGAAAAACCATCAGATATAGATGCACTCGTGGATATTATGCTAAAAGTATCAAAATTTGTTTCAGATTTTCCTGAAGTAAAAGAACTCGATTTAAATCCGGTATTTGTTTCCGAAAAAGGTGCTGTAGCCGTAGATGCGTTGATTGTAATAGAGTAATCATTCAATTGCTTCATAATATAAATCATTAAAAGAGCCTTTGTAACTTGCATTGATTAATGAGTAATATCTTGTTTTTTCGATATAGTCACTTGCACTACTAGTTGGATCAAAAACAACCCAGTTCCCTTGATAAAAAAGCTCTACCCATGCATGGCCCGTATTTGATGAAGTGAGACCAAATACTACTTTTACATCTTCTGGACTATATCCTTTTGCCCTTAATAAAGTGCACAATAAAATAGCTTGATCTTCACAGTCACCAGTTCTTAAGTTAAGTGTTTCTTCTGGTAATTGCCAATATTCGAATCTATAGTCGTAAGTTAGATAATCCTCTTCGTACTTAATTTCATCACGCACAAATCTATATATTATAACAGGGTCATTTGTACTAATCCCATTAGAAAAAGACTTTATACTCTGATTTTCAGGTGTTATAAAAACAGTCATATCATATTTTTTTAATTTTTCATAGATATTTATTTCTTCTTTTAATATGTTTATACTTTCGATTCTTTGATTTATTCTGTCCTTAAGATTCTCTATGTTTTTGTTTTCAGTGACAATATTAAGTTCTATCGCCTTAACTTTAGCTTCAATATTAGATCTTTCGTTATTGTAGTAAAGAAGTCTATTCTCTAGTTCTTTCTCTTGGATTAAACTATTGCTATATTGGTAATGCTTAATTAAAAAACCTGAAAATAAAACTGATGAAAAGATCATTAGGATGATAATTAGGATCTTAAAATTTTTGTATTCCATTTTATGACCTCATCAGTTTTTTATCATTGAATCTGAATAATTCTTCGACACTATATACCTTATATATATCATTTTTATTAAATGAATCAAAATTATTATTTTCCCTGGGTAAAAGCAAATATATATTTCCATTCAGTTTCAGCTCTACCCATATATCTGAAGAAGTGGAATTGAGCAAATTTATTTTTGCACCAACCACTTCAACGTCATTTTCACTGAATCCAGAGGCCCTAAGCATAGAAACTAATAAAATAATTTTATCTTCATATTCTCCTTTTTTGCTTTGAATAATATTTTTTGGATAGTTCCAGTAGTCGATTCTACCATTTCGTATTAGCTTATCGTCTTTCTTAATTTCGTCTCTTGCGTAATTGAATATTGCTCTAGCTTTTTCCGCATTTCCCATACTAGGAGTAATAATCTGATTAAGAGTTTCGGTAACTAAAGAATCATTTAAATCAACAAAAATTCTAGGATCTTTTGATTCATATATCTTATAAGAACTAATTTCTTGATTTAATTTATTTTGGGATTCTAGGAGAAATAATTCTTCTTCATTTAATTTATCTTTATACTGGACCATTTCTTCAAGTTCAAATCCTTTTTCCATTAAAGTAGAATTAGTTTCTTGAAGCTCTAAATATGATTCCATAATTTTTTCTTCTATTTGGTAATTTGATTTTATTTGAAAGTTTAATTTGTGTGTTTCTGACATAAACATAAACGAAAACAATATAATTCCAAATATAAAAAAAGAAACAACAAAAAATCTCTTCATCATATTTTTTTAAATATTAAATCTATATTTAAGAATAACTTAAATCAAATATATGATTTAATTTGGAATTCTTTATTATTAAAAATATTTAAGATTTAAAGAGATAAGTTATTAGTTGTATACTAATCAGAACCGATTATTTTTCTTGCTGCCATTGTAAGGGGATCTAGAGCGCTAGATATTGGGGGGGCGTATGACGTTTCTGAAGTTGCAAGTTGATGAACTGTTGTTTTCCTACCTATAAGGAGTGACATAGCGTCTATCCTTCCTTTTACTCCTTCTTTAGAAATAACTTGGGCCCCAATTACTCTGTAATCACTGTCAGACAATATCTTAACGTAGATATCTTCTCCACGTGGATAATATTTTGCTCTCGTTAATCCTTTTGCATTACCTTCTATTGGATTTATCCCGTATTCTAGTGCCTTTTCTTTTGTAATCCCTACTGTACCAACTTCCAATTCTCCAATAACAGCTATACTTGGACTCGATATGGGCCCAAAAACTGAATTTTTTCCATTAATATTATCTGCTACCACTACACCTTGCCTTATCGCTGTGGATCCTAATGCACTTATTGTTGATTTATGGGTAATAATATCTGTTACTTCAACGCAATTACCACAAGAATATACATTCTTAAGGAATTTACCCTTCCTTCTCACCCTTAGTGAGGCATCTGTAACAATTCCTCCAGTACTTCCAGTTTCAATACCTGCGTTTTTTGCCAATTCTACATTTGGTCTTACACCCACTGACACAAGAACTAAATCCGTTTCAAACTCATTTCCATTGGCTTTAACATGATTTACTTTTTTCTCACCTAGAATTGCTGAAGCGACTGTGGACGTATGTATATTCATATTTAGATATGTTAGATAATTTTCTACTATGATACTCATATCCTTATCAAGCATATTTGGGAGAACACGATCTTTCATTTCAATGACTCTTGATTTGAGCCCCTTTTTAAGAAAAGCATGGGCCATTTCGAGACCTATCGCCCCAGCGCCTATAATTGTTGGCGATTTTGTGTTTTTTAAAGAGTTAGATATTTTAAAGGCGTCTTCTAGAGAATTCAAAAAATAAACGCCCTCAAGATCTATTCCCGGAACAGGAGGTATTATTGGTTTTGCCCCAGTGGCGATTACTAAAATATCATATTTTAATGTTTCATTACCCAAAATAATCTCATTATCGTCCATATTTATTTTATAAACAGCAGTATTATTCAATATGTTAATGTTCATTTCGGAATAATATTTCATATCTCTAAGAATGAGTGTATCGAATGAATTAATCATCCCAGAAATTACAAATGGAATGCCACAAGGACTATAAGCGAAATATTCGCGATCTGTAATTACAGTTATTTCTATATTTTTGTTTTTTCTCCTTACTTGAGAAGCAACAGGTAGGCCCGCAGCTCCTGCACCTATAATTACAAGGTGTTTTGGCATGTCTATTATAAAAAGATAAAGACCTTTTAAAGTTAAGGTTTAATATCTATATAGTACTGGCCACTATTCACATCTTCATTCACAAAGCATTTCTTAGAATAATTATCAAAAAAATACCTGCTGTATTCAGAACATAAGAGATAATCCCGAAGTGTCTAAGTTTTATGTTTTTTACCAAAGCTAGAATTACAACCCCTATTTCATCGGGGAGAGGCGATGATATAAAAAATGCCCCTATGATATATGCCAGATATTTTCGATAAGTTTCAGGTATTTTGTTCAATGTAAAAAGAGAAATTTTATGTTGTGAAAAATCTTTTATCTCGTCATTAAATGATATACGTATAAAGTGGAATATTATTACATCGCCTACTAAAGACCCAATACCCGCAATTATACCCAATAATAAGATATTTTTATTGGCCGAAAATATTAAAATTAGAGCAGTTGCAATCGGTGCGGTAAAGGAAAATACATAGAATATGCCCGAAATAAATATACCTAGGTATCCTAATTCAATAAAACTTTCAGGTATGGCATTTCTTAAACTCCCGAAGAGAAAGAAAGTCAATATATAAATTGTACCTAAAGTTTTAAATTTTTTATATTTCAACTTATCACGTCGGAATAGATTTATTATTTCTTATTTGGTGAATCTTATAGAGAAGATATTTTTTCATAAATTAATTTTTTAGCATTATTTTTTGCATCAAGATTATCCAGTATTACCATCATTTCTTCTTCTGCTTTTAAATGTATCAAGTAATCGGCATGCGTTTCCAATCTAGTTTTTGCATCTTGTCTGTTTGGCCCATCATTATGATAGGCACAATATAAGATGCCAATAAGGAAACAACTAGATTTAAGAATATGAATGGGTAAGGATACCATTGATTAATTCATGCAGTAATATTCAAAGATACCCATATTGATAAAATAACCGAACAAAAATGAATTTCCACGAGCCTATCTTAGATGTGGCCCAATCGGATGCCTTTTCTCCAAAAGTTAAATATAAATTTCTATTTTCATAAAGAGTAGTCGAAAAACATATAAGAAGAATAATTGTAGAAATCTCAAGGCAATTATAGGTGGAGGTATAATGAAATTAATAACTTATTTAATAATTGGGATGTTGCTTTTAACATCATTGACATTTGTTTCTGCAGATAATAAAAATTTTGATGTAATTGTACTCCAAGGATCATCTCTTAAAGCTGGTACAGAAAATAATTTAGTTACAGTTACAATAAATAATGAAACTTCTTTAGAATTTCAGACTGTAAAAGTATATCTAGATCTTTCAGCTCCCTTTTCAGCTTCCCGTAAAGAATCAGATCAGTTTGTTATTGGAAATCTTACAACAATTCCCAAAGGGGCTTTTTTTGTAGTCGATGTTGACGGCGGGGCTGCATATGGAAATTACAAAATTCCCGTGATTATTGAAACAAATAGGGGAAATTATCGTGAGGAGATAGAAGTCAAAGTTATTGGAGATACTCTTGTTAGCGTTGAAGACTTTTCTATTGATGGAGTAAAAGGGCAAACAGTTGATCCTGGGAAAATATTTAATATTAATCTCCGATTGAAGAATGTTGGAGGTAACAGACTACAATGGATAAAAGTAGAACTTAACACACAGGATCCCGGGATTGTTCCAGTTTCTTCATCACTAACTAAAACATTCCAAGACTTAAGGACAGGAGAATATATTATTGCATCGTATGATCTCTCAATTGGTAAGGATATCGTTCCAAAGAATCATATCATGTCTCTTGTTTTAACTTTTCAAGATAATCTTGGAGTAACCTATACTCAAAATGAAGTTCTTGGTCTAAAGATAAGAGGACAGCCCCAGTTGGAACTTGGTAGAAGAACAACAGATCCAACAAGAATTGTCCAGAATCAGCCTTTTGTGTTAACATTGAAGATAGAAAATATTGGAACAACCAACGCAGATAACGTTAAACTAAAAATTGAATCTCCGTTTACTGGAGACAGTGAAGCATACCTTGGTAAGATTCAAAAAGGGGATTATGCCAATGGGGTTTTTGCCTTAAATTCTGGAGCAAATAATGGAGAAATTAAATGCAAACTCATTATTACTTACAATGACGATCAAGGTTCGCATACTAATGAAAAAGAGTTCTTTGTATCTGTCAATTCTATCCCTCAAGCAACTGGAGGACAAGTTGCGGCTAATTTGATTGTTCCTGTAATAGTACTGGCTATGATTATTGGTGGAATATATCTATACCGAAAAAGAAGAAAATCGAAAAAAGAGGGGTCTTCTAAAGAGATATCTGAGCAATAAATTGAAATCTTTAGAGGTTAAGTAAAAATGGAACCACCGGTAATTGATGCAAGGGCACTATACAAGTGCTATACTCTTGGAAATGCTCAGATTCCTATTTTGCGGGGAATAGACCTTACCGTAGAAAAAGGAGAAATTGTCGCTTTAATGGGGCCATCTGGGTCAGGTAAGAGTACACTTTTGGGGATACTTGGAGGTTTAGACTTACCTACTTCGGGTAAAATACTAATAGATGGAATTGATATAACAAGGCTTCCTGAAAGTAAACTTGCAGAGATCAGAGGTAGGAAAATTGGATTCGTTTTCCAGGCATATAATCTCGTTTCAACTCTTACGGCAATTGAAAATGTGATGTTACCTGCTTATTTTGTTAAAGGCAAGAAAAAAGATCCTGAAGAGCTTCTTGAGATAGTAGGACTTAGCCACAGAAGGAATAACAAGCCGAACGAGATGAGCGGCGGTGAACAGCAAAGAGTAGCTATCGCAAGAGCATTAATAAATAATCCTAAAATTCTTTTCGGTGATGAACCTACGGGTAACTTAGATACTAAGACAGAAGTTAAAATATTAAATCTATTTAAGAGATTAAGGGAAGATTATGGCTCTACTATTTTTTTAGTTACGCATTCTGATGAAGTAGCTAAGATCGCCGATCGTATTATTCATATCAGAGATGGAAGATTGGAAAGGGAGACAAATGTTGGAAAAATCAAAAATTAACATATATTTTAAATATGCTGCAACCTCCCTTTTAAGAAGAAAACAACGATCTCTTTTTTCTTTACTTGCGATTGCCATAAGTATATCCTCAATAGTGGCAATTAGCCTTATGGGAAATTCTGTCGATTACACTCTTCAAAGTAGTGTTAAATACTATTTTGGAGGAGATTTGCGTCTAGATATGGATGCAATTGGCTTTAGAACTGGTGAATTCGACTTCAAAGAAACAGAGGAATTTATCATCTCTTTGAGAGATAGGGGTACAATTCAAGATTACACTTATCAGATAGATACTGTTAGAGGAACTGATATCCAAAGAGAGGGCGTAACTCAGACATTTTTAGGTCTCAGAGGAGTTGAAATAGGGAAATATCCTCTTTATAACGAGATCCCTGTTATTGAACCAGAAGGTGCTAAATTTAATTCTTTGATAAAAGAACCTTATGACATTGTAGTCAATGACATATTAGTTCAAAATCTTAAATTAAAATTAGGCGATACACTTCCAGTTCTTTCAGATAATGGAAGAACCGAATTCAAAGTTGTAGGCATAGTAAAAGAAGGAGGAGGAGTTGCAGATATCTTTGGAGTTGGGATAATAAGGCATGAAACGATGCTTGAATTACTTAAACTTAATGAAAGAGATGCAACAAGTTTTTTCATAAAAACTCAGAACGATTCATTAATGTATGATGCTGAGAGGTCTTTAAAAACAGAGTTCATTGAGAGAAATAAATATGATATTAGAGTTAATAATTATGTAGATCAAAATAAAGAAACAATTCAGATATTGAGGCCAGTACTTCAGTTTTTTGGACTTGCAGGTATTATAGCATTATTAGTTGGTGCTATAGGCATAATCACAACAATGTTTATTTCAATGAAGGAGAGAAAAAAAGAAATAGGGACAATGAAAGCCGTAGGAATTAAAAGTGGAGAAGTACTTAATTTCTTTCTTTTCGAAGCGTTACTTCTAGGTGTTACTGGCAGCCTTTTAGGTGTTATTTTAGGAATTATAATCTCTACTCAACTAGTATTAGTCGCCGAGGCATTATTTAATACACCTCTAATTTTAGTAATTGATCCGTTCATTTTAGTATATGGATTTCTAGTGGGCGTGTTTTCAGTATTGACATTTCAAATTGTTCCCGCGTATATTGGAAGTCAGATTAGGCCAATAATAGTTCTTAAAGACATGGAAGGAGAAAAACCCTTTTATAGGGATTGGGGATTCATAAAAATAGTATTTATCTCTTTTTTAGTCTTTGGGGGCATACTCTATATTAATTTACGTTCATTATTATTAGTTCTTGGGGTTTATGGATTAATTCTCTTAATGTTCATTTTCACGATTGTTGCAAGATATATAATTAGATTAGTTTCAAGATTCCCAACATTTAATCTTGTATCTCTAAAGCTAGGCCTGAGGAGTATAGAACGAAATCATTGGACCGTTGCAACAGCACTTTTGGCAATTGCAATTGGACTTGGAAGTGTTGGGGCAGTATTAACAACTGGTGAAGGACTTAAAGATTTTGTAGCCGACGCTTTTTCCTCATTTGCAGACTATGATGTTCAGATAAATGGAATATCCGATTCAAAAATTTCGATAATGGAAGAAAGACTTTTACTAATGGAAGAAGTAAAAACTATTTATAGAACAACAGATGAATTCTCAGGATTTTCAGTGAATATTAAGGCAGTCAATGGTAAAGATATCTATAGATATATTAGTGATTTTACAGAGGAGAAACGTAAACAAGCCGAAGAGGGATGTTTAAATGTAAAT
The DNA here is from genome assembly GCA_020854815.1 of Methanofastidiosum sp. Classification (NCBI taxonomy): domain Archaea; kingdom Methanobacteriati; phylum Methanobacteriota; class Candidatus Methanofastidiosia; order Candidatus Methanofastidiosales; family Candidatus Methanofastidiosaceae; genus Candidatus Methanofastidiosum; species Methanofastidiosum sp. The sequence goes on from JAHKLW010000033.1 coordinate 37,064, forward strand.
ATAGGGGGCCGAAATCTTGAACATAATCCTCTTAATCTGGTAACATTTAGAACAATAAAAGGAAGGCTTCTAGATAAACAAGACATTGGAAAAAACAGAATAATCGTGTCAACTAGATGTGTAGAGACATTTGGGTTTGATGTAGGCGATAAGATTACATTTGAATTTAATGATTACAATGTTGACATGGAGATTGTTGGAGTATATTCCCCAAGTTTCCAAGGAGGTGGACCTCCCTCTTCAAATCTGGGAATTATAACTTCAGTTGAAACTCAAGACAAGATTAGAAGAACATCTTCAAATAAACAATTTAATATTTTAGAGATAAATAACCTCAGTCTAAAGGATTATGTTTCTGTATTGCCTCCGTCTCAAGCTAAATTCATTCCAATTTTCTCAAATCCAAAAGCGAATATAGTCGGTTTAGAATTAGAAAATGAATTTTTTGGCAGATATGACACAGAAGGCATAATAATATCTACAAAACTGGCACAATCGTTAGGTTTAAAGAAAGGCGACACTTTACTGCTAGAAGAAAATGATTACAAAAAGATATTTATTATTCGGGAAATTAGAGAGGGACCATTCAATAAGGATGCGGAGATTATCATTCCCTACAAGGCTTTAGAAAGAACATTTCCAGATATATATTCCTATACCCTCAATGTAATTGCAAAAGAAGGACAGTTAGAATCTTTATCTAAAAAAACTAAATCAATGTTTGCGCCTGACTATTACGTGTTTGAATCTTCAGAAGTGTTGTCGATAGTAAATAGATTAATAGATCAAGTAGTTATTCCTATATCTTTGCTTGCATCATTTTCTCTTTTTGTCGCAATAATTGTAATATCTAATACAATGTATCTCTCTATACTTGATAGAAAGAGAGAAATAGGCATAATGAAAGCAATCGGGGCAAGTAATCTTACGGTGTTAAAGAATCTTGCAGTTGAAAATCTGGCAATAGGTACAATAGGGGGAATCCTTTCTTTAGTAATTCTATACATGGCTTTCGTAGGATTATCTTTAATCTTACAGATTGGTAACATTCCTATTAGTTTTGCCATATTGATGGGCATATTCACCTTATCCCTCGTTGTTTCTGTCTTAGCGTCAATCATACCGGCGTACAACACTTCAAAAATAAGACCCTTATCTGTTCTAAGATATGAATAATAAATTGTCCAGTACCATCTGGACAAAACCAAGATAACCGAAAATCTTATAAATGGATTGATTAGATTAACTTCAGGTGAACTTAAGTGGCCGTTTCACGAAGCTGTCCAATGCGAATAGTTGTCAGAGATTTAGATGCGCCGTTTGACGATTCTCCAGTAGAATACATGAAATGTGTTTGTGAGTCTTTAGGAATTGTTACTGGCAGGGATGTAAACAAGACAGCAATTACAGTATTTAGGGCGATAATTGAAAAATCAGCCATCGATATGGCATTTCAAGTACAGATTTGGCGGAAGAACTCTCGATGTCTCGTGGAGCCGTTATCAATCAACTCAACAAGCTAATTGAATGTGGCCTTATAAGAAAAAGTGGAAGAAATTATACTCTCCGAGGTGGAAATCTAACTAGAACAATGATGGAGATTAGAGGGAATTTTGATAGACTCTTTGAACGACTAGAGAAAGCTGCAACCTATATGGACAATTGCTTTGGCTTCCCAAGGGAGAATAGAATCTATAAAAAATTATAGGTGTTGTAATGGCAGAAGAAAATGAAATACTTGAGAATAATGAAGACAAAATCACTGAACTAGAAAAAAAAATATCTCAACTTGAGGACCAGCTTTCCCAAAATGAATCAAAGTTAAAGGAAACTTTTGAAAGACTATTAAGAAGCGAAGCAGATTTTCAGAATCTTAAAAAAAGAACGGAAAAAGAAAAAGACGATACAAGAAAATATGCTCTACAGGATGTAATAATGGGAATTTTAAACGTGCTTGATCATATAGAAAGAGGAATAAAAGTCTATAAAGACTCAGAGAAAGATATTTTAGACAGGGGAGAAGTGCTGAAAGGAATGGAACTTATATACAAAGATCTAAGGGATGTACTCAGTACTCATGGACTATGTGAGATTGAATGTGTAGGCAAAGAATTTGACCCATACTACCACGAAGCTTTGGCCACAACTTGTTCAGAAGAGACTGAGGATAATACAGTAGTGGAAGAATTTCAAAAAGGATATATTTTAAATGATAGGGTCATAAGACCTTCAAGAGTTAAAGTAACAAAAAATGAATAATTAATATGGTATTATATAAAATGAGGTGAATTATAATGGGAAAAGTATTAGGAATTGATTTAGGAACAACAAATTCATGTATGGCCATAATAGATAAAGGTCAACCTCTTGTCATACCCAACGCAGAAGGTGGAAGAACTACTCCGTCCGTTGTGGGCGTTTCATCAAAAAGTGAATGGTTGGTAGGCAGAGTGGCAAAGAATCAGATTGTTTCAAATCCAGAAAACACTGCCTATTCAGTTAAAAGATTTATTGGCAGAAGGTATGATGAAGTTGACAGTGAAAAAAAGATTATCCAGTATACAATAAAATCAGGAAATAATCAGGAAGTAAGAATAGTTCTTGGTGGAAAGGATTATACTCCTGAAGAACTTTCTGCAAAAATCCTTAGTAAACTTAAAGATGATGCAGAAGCATATCTTGGAGAAAAAATCACTGAAGCCGTTATCACTGTTCCCGCTTACTTCAATGATTCTCAAAGAAAAGCAACAAAAGATGCCGGAGAAATAGCCGGACTTAAAGTCTTAAGAATTATCAATGAACCTACGGCAGCAACTCTTGCGTACGGCCTTGATAAACAGGAAGAGCAAACTGTCCTCGTTTATGACCTCGGAGGGGGTACCTTTGATGTTTCAATTCTTGAAATAGGCGAAGGAGTATTTGAGGTAAAATCTACAAATGGCGATACTCATTTGGGCGGTGACGATTGGGATCAGCGCGTAGTCGAATGGTTAGTTGAAGAATACAAAAAACAATATGGAAAAGATATAACTAAAGACAAAATGGCTATGCAAAGATTAAAAGAAGCTGCTGAAAAGGCAAAAATTGAATTGTCTGGATTAGCTGAAACCTCTATTAACTTACCATATTTAACTGCAGACGAAACTGGGCCAAAACACTTAGAAGTGTCTTTATCTAGATCTAAATTTGAAGCAATGACAAAGGATCTCATCGATAGAACAATGAAACCAATCCAACAAGCAATGACTGATGCCAAGGTAGAACCAGAAGACATTGATTCTATATTACTTGTAGGTGGATCAACAAGAATGCCCCAAGTATATAACTATGTAAAACAGTACTTTGCCAAAGAACCGAGAAGAGACATAAATCCTGATGAGTGTGTGGCAATTGGTGCAGGAATTCAAGGTGGGGTATTAAAAGGGGAAGTAAAGGATGTACTTCTTCTAGACGTCACGCCATTATCCCTAGGAATCGAAACTTTAGGAGGAGTATTCACTAAATTGATTGATAGAAATACAACTATACCTACAAAGAAAAGTGAAGTTTTCTCAACAGCTACAGATAATCAATCTTCAGTAGAAATACACGTACTTCAGGGAGAAAGACCAATAGCGGCAAACAACCATACTCTTGGTAAATTTACTCTAAGCGGTATACCACCTTCTCCGAGGGGTGTACCTCAAATAGAAGTTACATTTGATATTGATGCAAATGGAATTCTAAATGTCACAGCTAAGGACAAGGGAACCGGAAAAGAACAGAGCATTACAATACAAGCATCGGCCAATTTATCCAAGAATGAAATAGAAAATCTAAAAAAAGAAGCCGAAGCGAATGCACAAGAAGACACTAAAAAGAAAGAATTAGTAGAAGCAAGAAATCAGGCAGATACTGTGGTATATACAACTGAAAAGGCAATAAAAGATTTTGCAGATAAAATAGATTCATCAAAGAAATCCGAATTAGAAGCGTTAATCACTGAATTAAAGAATTCCATGAATGGTGATAATCCTCAGGAAATAAATGAAAAAACAGAGAAACTATCCAAAGCAATGTACGAAATAAGTGCTAAGATTTATCAACAGACACAAAGCTCTCAAGAACAGCCAAGCGAGGAACCAAAAACTGAAGGTCAAACTAATGCAGGCGATAACGTTTACGATGCTGATTTTGAAGTAACAGACGAAGATAAAAAAGATTAATTTATTTTTTCTATTATTTTGAGGTTTTAGGATGACTAAAAGAGACTACTACGAAATTCTAGAAATTAATAAAAATGCTAGTGACGATGAAATAAAAAAGTCATACAGAAGACTTGCTAAAAAATATCATCCTGATCTCAACAAAGGAGATAAAGCAGCTGAAGAAAAATTCAAAGAGATTTCTGAAGCATATGAAATCCTGATGGACAAAAATAAAAAAGCTAACTATGATAAATATGGCCATGCAGGGGTAAATAATCAGTTTGGGCGAGAAGGATTTGAATGGAGTAACTTTACTCATTTCTCCGATTTAGAAGACATCTTTGGAGGTGGCTTTGGAGGAGGAGGTTTTGGGGATTCTATTTTTGACATATTTTTTGGTTCTTCTGGACAAAGAGGAGGAAGTTACCGCCCACAAAGAGGTAGAGATCTTAAAACAGAGATATCTATAACACTTGAAGAAGCATACACCGGAACAAAAAAATCACTTAAAATGAATAAAGGACTAAAATGTTCTGATTGCCAAGGAACTGGATCAAAAGGAGGTTCTCCTCCAAAAGTTTGTCCTGCATGTGGAGGCACCGGCAGAGTTCAAGCTAGGAGAGATACAGTTTTTGGCACTTTTGCAACAGTCACTGCATGCAATACTTGTGGGGGAAGGGGTAAGGTAATTGTAGAAAAATGCCCTAAATGTAGCGGCATTGGCAGTGTGCGTGGAGAAAAAACAATTAGCATAGACATACCTAAAGGTATTGAAGACGGAAGTACCCTTAGAATATCCCAAGAAGGCGAAATTGGGTCAGTTGGGGCCCCCTCTGGGGATTTATATGTTGAGATCAAAATTATCCCTCATAGCAAATTCAAGAGAGAAGGCCCAGATTTGATATATTCACAACCAATTGGGATAGCTCAAGCTGCATTAGGCTGCTCATTATCCGTACCTACAATTGATGGGAAAGCAAATGTGAAGGTTCCAACAGGAACCCAACCAGAAACTATTTTGAGATTAAAAGGTAAGGGCATGCCTAAAATTAGAGGGTTTGGAACAGGCGATCTTCTCGTAAAAATAAAGATTGAAATCCCAAAGAATTTAACCTCAGAAGAAAAAGACATACTGAAAAAATATGCTCAGGTAAGAAAAGAGAATCTTAATTAATTTATTCTCTCCACTTAATTCTATGAGCATCAAAAATACAATTGTAACATTGAAAGCTATAAAATAGAGTATATACTTACAGATTAACTAATCTTAGATAATAATAACCTATAAATAGTACAGCAATCAATTGTTATATATATATGGGGGAGAAGAATGACCTATCTTAGAGAGAACATTGGCCCTAATGGAAAAAAAACAAGTCCTAGATTACTAGAAGGGTTGAAAAACTTCATTATAGATATTGATGGAGTAATATGTGATGACATACCAAACGAAGAGCCAGAAAGGATGGGATCTGCAAATGAGATTCCAAATGCTAAATTAACTATTAATAAATGGTACGATGAAGGTCACATCATTACATTTTTTACCTCTAGAACAGAAAAAGAGAGAGATGTAACGGTCAAATGGTTAAAAGAACATGAAATCAAATACCATAACATTATTTTTGGTAAACCTAGGGGTGGAAATTATCACTATATTGACGATAAAGACATAAGAGCGACAAGATTTGAAGGTAAATTTGGGGAGTTTGTTAAAAAAACTAAAGAAATACAAGTTTTTGAATAAATTCTTAAAAATATTTTACATTGTACATTTAGAACCTTGGTTCAGCGGTTAATTAGATAACAGAGAATTCCTTGAATATGTTAATTATAAAAGCAAATAAATTTCCTTAGTTTAATATAAAATATGAAAAAAATATTTTTTTTTGTTCTATTCTTTTTGTATCATTATTATTTTATCTTATAGATTACCCAAATATAGTTATAACTAAAATATTCCATAGTTCTTATAAAATAATCTGAATAAAAATAAATAATAGAGATTAATTGTATCCTTTTTTATATCGATCATAGTTAGAAATATTTTTATATTCTTGTTTCATAAGTACTTATATGAGTTATGAGAGTGATTTGAATTTCTATTTTTTTAATAGTTTAACTAAAAGAATAGATAAGCTAGATATACCTAAATCAAAAGAAATTAAAATGTTCACATGTGGCCCTTCAATTTACCGAAAACCACATATTGGAAATTATAGAACTTTTATATTTGAAGATATACTCCAGAGATATTTGGAATATTTGGGATATAAAGTAACAAGATTGATGAATTTTACCGATATTGAAGATAAAGCAATCGAAGAAGCTAAAGTCAAGGGGACAACTGTAAAAAAATTGACAAAAAAAATAGCAGATATATTTCATGATGAAATAAAACTTCTTAACATTAAGACTCCAACTTACATCGTAAGATCAACAGAAGCGATTGAGGAGACAATTAATATAATTGCAAAACTGGTAGAAAAGGGCTATGCGTATTACTATAAAGAAGATATCTATTTTGATCCTACTAAATTTAAAAATTTTGGAAAACTGTATGGTCTCGACATGACTAAATGGCCAAAAAAGAAGATTCGATTTAAAAGAGATAATTATTCAAATAATGTATGGAATTTAGGTGACTTTATTCTATGGCATTCCTGTAAAGATGAAGCCTATCCATGTTGGGATGCGCCAATAGGGAGGGGGTGGCCAGCATGGAATGCTCAAGACCCAGGGATTATTATGCATTCATTAGGGGCTAAAGTTGATATCTGTTGTGGCGGTATTGATAACAGATTAATGCACCATGACTATAATATTGCTATAATGGAAAGCTGCTCTGGAGAAGATTTTTGCCCTTATTGGTTACATGGTCATCATCTTTTTGTAAATGGAAAAAAGATGTCAAAAAGAAAAAATAATATTCTGTATGTTGAAGATCTTATAAAAAATGGTTATTCAATCAAAGAAATACGATTCTTTTTGATATATTCTCACTATCGTGAAAAAATGAATTTTACTTTTTACAAATTTGATAGAACTTCAATAAAACTTGATGAATTTGTAAGAATGATTAATCACATTGTAACAATGAAAAACATTGAATATTCTTCGCCTACAGTGTCAAGATTAATAGACGAGTTATCTAATGCCTTTGAAGAAAATATGGGAAATGACTTAAATGTAAAAAAAGCTTTTGACAATGTTTATGTGATTATCAAGAAATTATATGCCTATAAACAGAAAGGGACGATTAGTGATAAAGATTCTGAACTTATTTCAAATAAAATGCTAAAAATAGATGAGGTACTACAAGTAATATTTACCAATCAGTAGTGATCTTTATGATAAGAAAATCTTTACTATTAAGAATTTTTGATTCTGCTTATATGCAAAGATGGAATGACAAAATAAGGCCTCTAGAACTTGTAGAACTTGATAAACAGGGACATAAGATGATAATTGCCTATGTCTTGGGCAAGTACGAAGAAAAAAAGAGCGATTTCAGCTGGATAGACATAATAGAAGGAGGCATATTTGAACTTCTGCAAAGAATAGTTATTACGGACCTTAAGCCGACAATTCTCTATGAATTTAAAAAAGATGAAGACAAATACAGAAAATTAAATCAGTGGGTATTTAAAGAGCTAGAACCAGTAATATCTCCTTTAGGCACAGATTTTTCAGAGAGATTTAGGGCATACTTTAATGATAGCGACGATACATTAAATAAAAGAGTTCTTAGCGGCGCTCACTTTTATGCAACTAGGTGGGAATTTGACATAATTAAACAGTTGAATACACATGATTACGAAATGATTGGAATTGAGCGTGATCTACAACAAAAACAGAACAGATATTATGACCTTGAAGGCATAAAAGCTGGAGCTTATACCAAATTCGGGAGATTTATTAGTTTTGCTGGTCAACTTAGATTTCAGGCTAGATGGGCCCATGTACACAGAGTTCCAAAAACATCTGTATTGGGACATATGATGTTTGTTGCTATCCTATCCTACCTTTTCTCCCTTGAAATAGATGCATGTGAGAAGAGAAGAGTGAATAATTTTTTTACCGGACTTTTTCATGATTTGCCCGAAGTCCTAACAAAGGACATACATTCCCCTTTAAAAAGATCCGTTGAAGGATTAGAGGGATTAATCAAGGGTTATGAAAAGGAGCAGATGGAAGAGAAAGTCTATCCTTTGATCCCAAAAGACTGGCATGATCAGCTTAGGATGTTTACTGAAAATGAATTTGAGAATATCATTCACAATAAAGGAAAGCCCAAGATAATTTATGAAGATATTGAATCAGAATTTAATTTTGACAAATATTCTCCCAGAGATGGTAAACTAATTAAAGCTATTGATAAAATCTCTGCATTTATAGAGGCTTATGAAGCCATAAAGAATGGTAGTGCTAGCCCTGAATTGCATAAAGCAAGATGGTCTCTGAAATTTGAATCTGAGAAAAATCCCATTAATTCGGGAATAAATTTTGGAGAAATATATGCTGATTTCGATTAGGTGTTTTAATGAAAAAACTTAGGATAATATCTTGGAATGTAAATGGGTTGCGTTCAGTGGCAAAAAAAGGATTTTTTGAGTTCTTAGAGAACGATAGTCCAGATATACTATGTATTCAAGAAACAAAGGCAAGAGATGAAGATATATATAACGAATTAAAAGAAATACCCGATTATTATTCTTATTTCTCTTCACCGGGAAGAAAGGGGTACAGTGGAGTAGGAGTATACTCAAAAGAAGAACCATTATCTGTGAAAACTAATTTCGGAATAGATAAGTTCGACGTAGAAGGAAGGGCCTTAATCCTTGAATATCCTAATTTTAGGCTATTAAACATCTATTTTCCAAATGGAAAAATGTCTAATGAAAGGCTGAAATACAAAATGGATTTTTATCAGATGTTTTTAGATTATACTAAAGATTTACTTATTCAAGATAAAAAAATAATAGCATGTGGAGATGTAAATACTGCCCACAAAGAGATTGATATTGCAAGACCAAAGGAAAATGAAAAAATATCTGGTTTTCTGCCTGAAGAAAGGGCTTGGATTGACAAATTTATTGAAACAGGATTTATAGACACTTTTCGCCATTTTAATAAAGAACCCAGCAATTACAGCTGGTGGGACTATAAGAGTAAAGCAAGAGAACGAAATGTTGGATGGAGAATTGATTATTTTTTCATTAGTAATAATTTGATTGAAGCTTTAAATTCGGCATTTATTCTTAACAAAGTAATTGGATCTGATCATTGCCCAATAGGAATAGAACTATCAATGCCATAAGATATTATAAATTGTGTAATCTGCTAAAAATTTCGCCTAGCTTTAAATCGCTCTTTTGCCTTAAATGGCATGAAGCTTAAGGATGCAGATCTTGAGGCGATTGTACTTAGGGTAACAAAGTACAAACTTCCCACAAGAATCGTTGCCTCTCAG
>JAHKLW010000034.1 GCA_020854815.1 Methanofastidiosum sp.
AGCTTGTTCGCCGGGTCGTAGGAGTACCTGGTCCTCTCCGCGACCCTCTCCCCCAGGGAAACTGTCTGAGCCGTCCTGTTCCCGAAGAAGTCGTACTCATAACCGACCGTCTCTCCACTCGGGTATGCGACGCCGGCTAGTCGCCCCACCCCGTCGTATCTGTACGATGTAATCCCGTCCGCCGCGGTCTTCTTGATCAATCTCCCCGATAGATCATAGTCGAGGTTGGACGCATACAGGCGCTCTCCACCGTAAACGACCTCCTGCCTTGTATGCGGGGTAACTGTTAAGGCCCGTTGCTGTTGGGGCCTTTGCCTATCCAGGGGGTGTCGAACTCGGGTAATAAGAAACTAATAGGCCGGTTCTGCTTTTAGTATGGATGTTACCTTATGATTTGCTTTATTGCCTTAATAAGCGTGTCATAGCTATCTCCGGTGTTTTCAGAGTGGTTAAACATTAACTTTTGATCTGTCCATGACTTATCATGATTCTTTTTTTGTCCATATATATATCTCCCCGATCTGTACGAACCTGATGGTTTGATGATGATCTTTTGAAAATTCTATTACAGCATTCCCGAAGATATCTGGCTGCACCTCAAGATTAGATAGTGTATAGCCTGTGTTTTGTATGGCAGAATTAATTTGATCGAGTAGTTTCTTTTTTTTCTGCTCCCTTTCTTCATTAATCTTAGAATTCTTCGAGACAATCATTTAATCATACGCTACCCTTCATCACAATCTTGTATTTGATGCAATCCGCATTTTGTTTTACAACGCATTGAAGTTTTTATCAATGACCCGCTCAAACTTTTGGGGACCAGATAATTGATAGTTTTTATCAGGATAATCCTCGACTCCATAAATAGTTAACGCCTCTCCGTGCAGGGCTGCATCTTGAATAAGAACTGACAGACAATTCGACGGATTGACTATTTGGGAACCGTATTTTCTGACAATGAGCATTTCTTCAACATCAACAACGCTTAATTTCCCTGCGATTGCATCAACTAATGCGTATGGAAATCCTAAATCAAAAAGATGTTCAATAGCAGAACTTTTAATTTGCTCTAATACAACTCCACTGTCAATATTTAGTTTCATGATAGAAGCGCCTGCTTTTAGAACAATGAGGTAGTTTGAATATACAAAGATTGACCTTATTTTTCCTTCTGCCAATCTCCAGAGTAAAGAGCCAGATGCAATATCATAAGCAAGTAGACCCTTTTCTTTGCCGCCTAAGCCCTTCTCCCAACTGCCGACAAACAATTTGCTCCCATCCACAGATACAGGTATCCCATACTGGCTGTTATAAGATGAACATCCAACATTCAGCTCTTTGGGCGGTTTATCATAGAAATAAACCGTACATATTCCGTCATACTTACAAACCACCTTTTCTATGACTCCATTTTCGATTATTTCCATGAAACCATCTTCAATATTTTCTATACGCATTTTTTCACCGCCTCACTTGAAATTTACCTTAAATCCGTACTGTTCAGCAATCTCCGTCGCTTTTTCCAAAACCTGCTTTGATGTTGGGTTATTTACTGTATTGAAAAACGTTTGCCATGCTTTATTATAAGCCGCACTCCAGTTTTGATGAGTAGAATTAACCCATGCCCCATATGTGGGATTATTAATATTAATCCCAACCTTCAAGAATTGAGACTCAAAAGATTGAGGCAATACATGATGTTGAAGCCCACATTGTTTGTCATCGAAACGCCTGGATTGCATGACGGTGAAAGAACGCTCGAATTGAACGTCGTGGAAGAGAAGGGGCCCGGCGTATTCGCCGGGCCTCAGGTGTAGATGGGGATCACATCTGCTCGTATTCCAGCTGAGCTCGGTGGACGTTTTCCGTGTCTACGGCCTGCCCGTTCTGCGTACAGACGTCAAGCAGGCATGCAGCGCATAGGGTATTTGTTACGCGAGGGATTCCGCGGGCGATCGTGTGGATCTGGGAGATGGCCGCGTCAGTGAACAGCGGGCGGGTCGCGCCAGCCCGCTTCAGGGCGTGCTCTATGTATGCCTTGGTTTCCGTTTCCTGGAGGCCCGAGAGGTGGTAGCGAACGCCTACCCTCTGCCGTATGGCTTCAAAGGTCCGCAACCGGATCGTGGAGCGGAGTTCCGGTTGGCCCACCAGGATAAGCGCGAACGGGCTCAACGAATCGAACCTAAAGTTAGTGAGGAACCGGGCCTCGGCGAGCATGGACGTGGACAGAAGATGCGCCTCGTCAATGACGAGCACGGGCTGTTTACCCTGGTTCTCGTAGGCGTCGAAGAAAGCGTGATCGAATTGCCGGCGGGCGTCCCTCTGGTGGAAGGCCGGAGTGATACCGAACTGCGCGAGGACCTCCCTGTAGAAGCCCCGTGGTTCGAGGGCGGAATCGGCGATGTAAAGGAAGGGGTGGTGTATCGGGTCTAACCTGGCGGCCAGGGCGCGTATCGCGGTTGACTTGCCCGCCCCGATCTCCCCCGTGATCACACCCAGGGAGCGGGTTCTCACGATGTAGTCGAGGCGCGCGGATAGTTCCTGCCACCCCTGACCCTGGAAGAGATCCGCCGGCGGCAGGGCCCGGTCGAAAGGCAGATGGCTCAGGCCAAAGTATTTTTGTATCATTGTCCTCCTCCCTCCGTAAGGCGCGGGAAGCGCATCTCGCCGAGTCTTTGCCGCTTTTCCTCTTCGTACTGGCGCCTTGCCAATTCGAGCAGGTTTAGCCCTGTTGAGACTGGAGCGGGTATCGGCAGCGGTTTTCCAAGATCACGGTGTCGAGTCCTCTGGAGATTCACTGGTTGGGCGTCCGGATATTGCTCCGAGCCGCGCCATACTTGGATAAGGTCGAGGCTATACGGGTCGTAGCGGATCGTGATCGCGCGCCGCACAAGCGCCGCGCTCACTTCGTAGGTATTCCCATCTAAGGTGAAGCACCCCGTCTTGTCGACCCTCCGCTGCTCCTGCCAGAGGAAACTCTGACGAACCCTGAAAAAGTCGAGTTTCCTCAAGGGCGTGGGGTCGGACTCGAACCGCTCCTTCGGGGTCTGCTTCAGGGCGCCGTGCGGTTTCTGGTGGTAGGCCACCTCCAGCCAGGCCCAGAAGTACTCGTTCAGTTGCTCAAGGGTAGTGAGTTGACCGGACACGATCAGCGCGTAAGCCTCAGGCTTAAAACTCCTATCCACGTACTGGAAGAACTTTTCCACCTTGCCGCGTCCCTGGGGTCTACCCGGCCTTGAGTGGATGAGGTGGAACCCCAACTCGCCGGCGATCCGCTCAAGGTGCTGACCAGAGTATATCGCCCCGTTGTCGCAGTAGAGCCTGGCTGGAACCCCGTGCCTCATGATCGCTTTCTTCAGGGCGTCCTCGAGTTTCGGCCTGCGCTCCTCGAAGTAGTACTCGGCGTGCGGGACATACCTCGAGTAGTCGTCCAGAAAAGCGATGAGGTACGCCTGGCGCTTTCGTTCCCCGCCGTCGGGGTCTGGAAGGTAGAGCGTGTGGTGACAATCACCCTGCCAGGTATGGTTTCTGTGCGGTGATTGAAACCTGCGGTGCCCCCTCTCCCGCGACGGCATTTTCACCCCCAACTCCGAAAGATGTCTCCTGAGAGTGCTCACCTTGAGTTGGCCGGCGTCCACTTCCCCCGCGAGTTGCAGCATAGCGATGATCTGGGGAACGCTTCTTGACGGTAACTCCCGTTTCAACGCCTCGGCCTTCTCCAACACGGCCCTCGGCAGGGCGCGGGGACTTCCCTTGTCAGCCCGCCCCGTGGGCCTGAGCGCCTCGATGCCTCCTTTCCGGTAGAATCGGAGCCAGCGCTCAAGTGTACGCTGGGTCACCGTGGTCGCCTTGCTGAACGGGATTTCGTAGGTTTTTCCCGCGAGTTCCCTCAACAGGCGGGCCTGTTCCCCCCGGCCAAGCGGCTGCACCACCACTGGGGCGATCACGCCGTACCGGAAGTTCGCTATGAGTTGAGCCTGTTCTTCGGTCACAGTGTCTCCCTCCCTTGGATAGTCTCCCAGCCTAAGTCTCCAGCCGGAGGCGAGCGATTGACAGTGACAAAGAATGTGGTGTTTCCGTGAGGACCGGATACGCTGTCGGCAAGAACGCTCATCCTAACGCCGCCAGACTGATGTGGGGACCGCTACCGTGAGGGGAGGCGCCCGTTTTCTCCTCCCGAAAGCAACCCTTTAGCGCTCGCGCCGGCGTCGTGATCGCTCAGAGGCTCATGTGGACGGGGTAACAGGAGTTGAAGAACACAAAGAGGGGAACCGATTCAGTCCTGAGGATGAGGTTCCGGAGTATTCCTCCCAGTGAAAGCACGCTTCTAAGCCAGCCGCGGGGGCGGTTTTGCTCGGGCAAGTACGGAGTGACATCGAACCCGGGGGACAGGCGGAGAATCCCCTCGATCACCGATTCGACCAGAGCCTGGGCCCTCCGCCGCCATCCCTGTAGCCACCGGCGGAGCGTGCGGCCCGAGATGCCGCCAGCCTTTGGACTTTGGCAGAGTCGCCCGGTCAAAGCGTCTACCCTTTCGCCACGTGAGAGCATTCGCGCTGCCGCCTCGCGCACGGGAAGACCGAAGTGGCCGTATGGCCGAATGAATGCTGGGAGCAGACTGAACGTCTTCTTACACTGTGGGCAGAGGTATCTATATACCGGCAAACGCTCAAGCAACTGGCCCAATACCACACAACGGAAGTAACGGCCGTGCTTTCTGAGCCTGCGTCCGCAAATCGGACAATGCTGTTCTCCGGCCGGGGCCCGGTCAGTACATTCGTCAAGATACTTCTTGAGAGAAACGGCCACATGCATTACGATGATCATGCAACGACCCCTAACGGGGTTGCGGGAGCTCGCCCCTGGATAGTGGCCAAACTAACGGCAGGGGCGGGCTTCTCCTTTTCCCCCAAGTCATGACACAGCAATAAACCACGTCCCCATTTACGTCACGGAACGTGGTTCTCCTATCACCGTCATTCAATTCGGCCAATCAGGCCCTAATCAACGACAAATAGAGCGGGCCTCAACAACATGATGTGCTTGCAACCCTTTTCCAATATTACCTGTAAGTTGTTGCAAATTATATCGGAAGTTGCTTTGTGAAAAAGCTCGGTATACAGGATCCGCTTTTTGAGCAACTTGATTAATTGTAGCTGCTCCTGCACCGCCTGCTGCGGTTGTGCCCATAACCCCCATCCCAACTAAAACTGTACCGGTTGATGCCGTTACACTGCCAGCTGCAATATAGGCCGTAGCCGCCCCGCCTGTTAGTCCTATCGCGCCGCCAATTGCTGCTCCCGCTGCAACATTCTGCCATCTCAGTTCTCCATACTTGGCATAGGAGTATATTCCTCCTGCAACGCCGCCGACAACCGCTCCTACAGCACCCGTGACGAGCATGAATATCTCGCCATCCTGGTCAATGTACATTACTGGGTTATTGCCGCAGTAAACGTATAGATTAGTACTCTGCATTACGGCGTCGATGTTCGGAGCGTATGTGTAGATCGTTAATCCCAAAGGATCGATGCGCTCATTGAGTCTTACAGGGTTATCCCCATAAATCATGTTGCCTGGATTCCAGTGCGTATCTTCCTGAGTAAACCGGCCTATCACTGGGCTATAATACCTGGCCCTCAGGTAGTAGAAGCCCGTCTCTGGGTCACACTGCTCCCCGTTGTACCTGAAGGGATTCGACAGTAGCGTGAAAGCGCCCTCTCCCATAAGATGCCGTTCTTCTATGCCGAAAGCGTCGTATCGGTACTTCG
>JAHKLW010000035.1 GCA_020854815.1 Methanofastidiosum sp.
AGGGCATACGATGATGTACCTGAGCGCGTATGGATCAATCCCCTTTTTGACCAGGCCATAAAGTATTTTTATCTAGGCCTAAATATAATCCCCCTTAGAGAAAGGGACAAGATATCAATTATCCCCTGGAGAAGGTACCAAATTGAGAAGGTAGATATAAGGGATATAGACGGTTGGTGGAGCCAGTGGCCTAATGCAAACATTGGCATTGTCACAGGTTCAATCAGCAGGCTCTTGGTGTTGGATATTGACGGGGAAGAGGGGCGCCAATCACTAAAGATCGCTTCCAAGGATGCCACGATAAACACGCCAGTTGCAAGATCTAGCAGGGGTAAGCACTATTACTTTAGGGCCAATAGGATCTTTCGCACATGCGCCGGTATTCTTCCAGGCGTTGATGTAAGATGCGAGGGAGGAATTATCGTTGCGCCTCCAAGCGTCCATCCCTCTGGCAGGGTCTACGAGTGGGAAAAGTCAATCTTTGGTAATGATTTAGAGGACACGCCTACCTGGCTATCCGAAATACTTTCTGAGAGAGAGGGTAAAGATAAGGCCAAAGAAGCTACAATCCCCTTGGGGAAAAGGAATTCCGAGCTTACAAGGATATCTGGCATATTACGAAACAAGGGCCTTTCGCCAGAGGCCGTAAGGGACACGATATCAAGGATCAATCAAATACAGTGTGAGGAGCCTCTCGGCCAGGGGGAAGTGGACAGGATAACGACAGACTTCCCGAAGAACACTTTTGCCATGACTGACCTTGGCAATTCTGAAAGATTGATCTACCACTATGGGGACGTCATAAGGTACTGCCACCTCTGGAAGAAGTGGATAGTCTGGGATGGAAAAAGGTGGCTAAAGGATGATAGCGGGGCCATATACAGACTTGCCAAGGACACTGTGCGGAGCATTAATGCAGAAGCTGCCATAGAGCAAGATTATTCCAGGAAGGGAGAGCTATCAAAGTGGGCCTTTCTCTCAGAAAGCTCCTACCGCATTGAAGCGCTTGTTAAGCTTACAACAAATGAGCTACCAATATCCCCAGATGATCTTGACAAGGACGTGTGGTTTCTGAATGTTGAAAACGGCATAATAGATCTTAGGACCGGCGAGTTCTCAGAAGACCACCTGAAAGAGAAGTTCATCACAAAGCTTGCCAATGTCAAATATGATCCAGATGCAAAATGCCCTATGTGGGAGAATTTCCTTCGTGAGATCTTCGAGGGAAACGAGGAGCTAATCGATTACATCCAGAAGGCCATCGGGTACAGCATGACATCTGATGACCGTGAGCAGGTCCTTTTCTTTCTCCACGGCCTGGGCCAGAACGGGAAGACCACATTTCTCAATATAATCATGACGATGCTGGGCGAGTATGCCAAGGATGCTGACCCATCCACCTTCATGGACAAGAAGTTTGACGGAGGCCCTAAGAATGATGTTGCAAGACTAAAGGGCGCCAGGTTTGTAAGATCATCAGAGATAGCCGAAGGCAAATACTTAGACGAGGACTTCATAAAGAGGGTGACTGGGCACGAAGGCCTCACCGCCAGATTTCTATACGGAGAGATATTTGACTTTGCCCCTAAGTTCAAACTATGGATGATCTCAAACAACAAGCCAACTATCAGGGGGAGCGACTTTGCCATCTGGCGCAGGCTTATGACCATACCCTTCAACTACCGCATTCCAAACGACAAGAGGGATAAGACCCTAGAGGCAAAGCTTGACGAGGAGCTTCCAGGCATTTGAACTGGGCCATCGCTGGCTGCATGAAGTGGCTCTCAGAAGGATTGAATCCTCCAGAGATTGTTGTCCTCGCAAACACTGAATACAAGGACGAGATGGACCCATTGAAGGACTTTCTTGATGATGTCTGCAACGTAGGCGTTATAGCAAAGACTCCTGCAGGGGAGCTTTACGGCGCATACAGGACCTACTGCTACTGCATGAGGACTGAGACCATCTCTCAGCAGTCCTTTGGCAGGAGATTGTCCCAGCTTGGCCTTAAGAAATCAAGGGAGTTTGACGGCAGGTACTGGGAAGGCATAGAGATCAACAAGGCTAGGTTTGAGCTTTTGCAGAAGAGCTACAAGGGTGAGTTTCCTGCTTAGTTTTTATGACGCTATGACGGTTATGACGCTTTTTTCCTTTAAAACTTATAATAAGGAAATTTACTTTAAAAGTTTAGTAAATTGGCATAATACCGTCATAAGCGTCATGGAAGAGGGAAAGGTGAGAGAATAACAAGAAATCTCATCGAGTACAGGGCGTATGTAGGGGATGATGAGCTGCCATGCGTTAGATTAGTCTATGGATACACACTCATGGAGGCTGACAAAGGAGAAACTATAGAGAATATTCTAGGTGAGAAGGGGGGGTATGCGATCTTAGAATACGGCGAAGATCCATGCTGGAACTATGAGTTCGTGCTGTATGTCTCCGACAGCCTCTCAATTCTAAGGCCAATATTTGATCTGCTCTGTATTGAATGTGATAAGGATCTAACTAGATCAATGGCATATACCAACTTCCTGATTCTATATTTGTGGAAGAGCAAGGAGATTAATGATATTGACAATAAAGGCGAGCATAAATTCAGAAATCAATAAGAAAAGAATAGAAAAGAAAAAAAATGATTATTTGTTTTTGTTCTTTTCAAGTATCTTCAAGAACTGGTGCATTGGGTATTCCTTTGGTATTACTGTCAAATTAAGTTTATTCCCATTGCAATCAAAAGTTGCACCTACTGTTCCTGGTCTTAAGGCCCTAAGCGTATATACAATAGTTATTGTACAATCTGAGACCTCTATATGTTCAAAATCAAAATCTAAAAGTTCAAAGTAATCACAATCAATATTAGCAATATTAAAAAAGCCACACACTTGGTTTTCTACTTTTACTGTTATTATGTCTCCCGCCTGTACTGCTGTAGGGCCATAAATCTTACAGGATTCTGGATCTGAACAAGAGTCAAGACAGGCAATCATAATGTTAATTTCTTCCCCCGGTCCACATATAGGTAACGGTGGCGCCATGATGGCCCCAATTCCAAAAGTGCTTCCAACAAATAACAAGCTTATCAGAACAGCTATTATCTTTTTCATAATGTCACCATTATAATTATATAATATGAATTTTTATTCTTTTTAAGTTTTTGTCTAACTCGATTAAGGCGTTTGCCCTAAATTCAGAATTCTGGGCATGCCTTTTGATTTTATCCTATCACTAACCCTAATTATAAGGCCAGATTCGTTAAGTATTTATCTCAAATGGTGTATTTTCCTTAAGGCACTTATACAAACATCCGGTGACTTAAGGCCTAAAAATAATAAAAAACTAAAAATTAAATAAATATCTAAAAACCAATCAATAAATATAAAATAACAATATATTTAAATTAAAATATGTAACAAATAAATAGAAATGATGCGGGGGAAGGGATTCGAACCCTCGAAGACCTGCGTCACCGGATCTTAAGTCCGGCGCCTTAGACCATGCTCGGCAACCCCCGCCTAGAAAAATATCCAAGCCTATCTCTTATAAAATTACCTGATAATATAAATCTTTAGGCAGTTTGTGTTGACACACTTGTAGCCGTCTCTTATTTTACCATCTTTGTCATTGACCGTAACTCTTCTTATCACAGATCCACAAATTTTGCAATTTCTTTCTCCAAAGGTTATATAATCGTATTCCTCGTCCTCTTCTTTATCCTCGAACTCGATATCTGCATCTGATATTTCTCTGTTTATTATATCCAACTCTCTTTCTAACTTTGTATCCTTGATTTCAGGTAAATGTTTTACACCCATTTCATCCTCTGGTTTCAAACTAAAAATTTTGGCAAGTGATGAAAAAGTTGCATAGTTATTGTATTCTATGACCATATAAGATCCATCTGGGGCGCTATCAAATGACAGTATTGCATAATCCGCTTCAATCTCATTTCTAAAGTAATCCTTGATTTTTTTAATAAATGATCCATCATTTCCTTTTAAATCCTCATTTAACAGAAGATCTTCATTGATGTATATTTCCCTACCGGCAGTATAATACTCAATATCTGCCTTATTTAAGGCTGTGACTATCTTCTTTATTCCTTCTTCAACTGTATAAGGCAGAGCTTCAACTTTTCTCATAATGATACTACCATTTATTAGAATTTAAGGTTTTCAATCATTTTGTTCTACATCGGAATTTTCAATAAGATCAAATAAGGTCTTTTTAAGATTTTTAACAGTGTCATAATTTTCTATTTCTTTTGGATATATCCATGCAAACGTGTCATGTTCCCAATCTATTTTTATTTCATCCCCTTTGAATAAGAAAAGGAATGGGTTAATTGACCATATGGTGTTGTTTGTACTATCGATTACATCAAAAGGTATCCCGATTTTAAGAAGTTCCAAATAGGTACTACCAACACCTGTTTCCTCTTGTATTTCTCTCAAAGCAGCTTCAAGGCTATTTTCATCTTCAATAAAACCAGAAATACCTGCCCATTTACCCCTAAAAGTGCCAACTTTGTCACTTCTTTTTAGAATAAGGATTTTGTTATCTTTAAATAAAAATGAAGTAACAATTTCTTTTCTCTTCATAAAAGAAATAAATAAAGTATATTAAAAAAAGTATCTAAATAACTGGGGCAAAAGAATGAATTTATTGCTTTCTAGCCTTTCTTTTCATTCTTCTCATTTTCTTCTTAACGTGTCTCCAGCGCATTCTGCCTTTCTTTTTCCATTTTCGTGGCCTTTTGCCCATTATATCCCTCAAGGAATTTATTTTTTCATTGTTATTTCGATAGTACTTACTGCTCTCTGTTCGACTTGCTCAGTCCCAATCTTTATATCGGTAATTTTTGCATCAGGAATGAATCTGCTTTTTACTATTTCTGCAGTGTCTACAGCAGTAGATATACTTCTTCCCCTAGCTTTTATGGTTATCTCATTCTCACCGGCATTAAACCCGGTGACTATAGCAAGAACATACGCCATTGCTTTTTTCTTTCCTACGAGTACATCCATAATATCCCTCAAATCATTGTTCAATGTAAAACGCTAGAGAACTAGCATGAAAAAGTTTCGTTGCCTATTTATATACTTTTTGGTTAATTTCGCAATTACCTTAAAAATAAGTATTTCTAAAGTAATTATAAATTATTTATCAAATATGCATATCTTTATATTTCCGATACGACTACATTGATATTTTCCTGATCAAGTAATATACCTCTCCAAAATACTTTAGTGTTTATAGAAAATCTGGTCTGATAACTGCCAGGTGAAACTTTTGATTTAAGTAAAAAAGATTTTGATATTCTTTTATTTGCTGGAAGCGGGTCTTGAAAAATGAATTTGTAACCACCATATATCCTCTCAGAAGGATACTTATCGACAGATTCGATTTCTAAATCGGGATAATCGCATACGAATTCTATCCAGTAATCTCCTTCTTTGAAAATTTGATCAGATTCAATCTCTATCATTAAAAGTCCATTTTGACCATCCTTTAGTGATAACTCTGTCTTTAGAATTCCCCCAAGATCTATTCTCTTAATATCAAATTTTGGCCTGTATACCTGAACAGTTGTTTTCACTGTTACTTCATTCATTTGAGTGCCTTCATAATTCTTGTATTTAATCTTAAATTCAAGTGGTATATTTTTTCTTGTTTCAGATAATTTTAGGACTTCTTTTTCTGCAACAACTTTAAACTTTATAACAGAAGTTTTGCCTTTCTCCAATAATAATGGTGGCTCAGCCTCTAGAATAACAGTAAAAGGTGATACCTCTTCAACTTCTATTTCTATAGCATTGCTCTTCCCTTTATTTTGTAAAGTTAGAATACCTATTTCTTCGTTTGTTATGAGCATATTAGATGTTAAAACATCAACACTTCCTGATATTTTAGGATTTTCTTTGAAATTAAAGATAGTGTCTTGGCCCAAATATAGTATCCCAACTATCAAAACTACTGCAATTACTATGAATATCCACTTTTTATTGATATTCATAAACATCGTAACCCATTATAGTTTAAAAGTTTATCTTATAAAATTGTTTATTTATAATTTCCAGTTTTCGGTATTTGAAATTATATTCTTAGTTATCTATAAACGTACCCCAAATTTTATAAACACTAAAAAATTAATCTCTCTGGTGTCTTATGACAGCGGAAGCGCTTTATGAAAGATTATTAGAAACAATTTCTGAAGATGAACTAAAAGAAAGAATTGATAAAAAAATTCAATCTGTCGGTGGACTTTTATCAGAAGAAGGGGCGTTACTCTTAATAGCCGGTGAATTAGGGGTAACTTATGAAGAAATTCCTAAAGAAAAAAAACACTTTTTTATCTCAGATATTAATGAAGGGATGCAACACGTAGATATCAGTGGCAGAATAATGAGAATTTTTGATGTCAATACTTTCCAGAGAAAGACTGGTACAGAAGGAAGAGTTCAGAATATTGTAATTGCAGATAAAACTGGGAGCATTAGGATTGTTTTTTGGGATGATCAGATAGATAAGCTTAAGCAATTTAAGAGAGGCGACGTTGTTACAGTTAGAAATGGTTATTTAAGAAAAGGACTTAACAATGAGTTTGAGATTAGCCTTGGAAAAGACGGAGTTATTTCTAGCGGTCAAGATAGTCCAGATTACCCTCCCATAAATTATGTTAAAATTAAAATCAGAGACATTGAAGACAAGATGAGTAACATAGATGTTACTGGCAGAGTTTCTGCAATCTTTGGCATAAAGGAATTTGCTAAAAAAGATGGGTCTGTTGGAAAAGTTGGTAACTTCATGATCATGGACGACACAGGAGAAATAAGAGTTACTCTATGGGATAAAAAAGCAGAATTACTAAATACTCTTTTCAAAAATGATATTATTACTATTGAAAATGCATATTCCAAGATGGGATTAAATTCTGTTGAAATTAATCTTGGTTTTTCATCTAATGTTGTGCATGAAAAGACTGAAAGAGAAGATATCCCAAAATCAGAATCTTCGACAGTTTCTATATCTGATCTTAAAGAAAATATGAGAGGTATCACTATAGAGGGATACGTAAAAGAGGTATATGATACAAGAACATTTACGAGAGAAAGTGGAACAGGAAAAGTTGGTAGATTTTTATTAAGTGACAATTCTCATGAACTTAAAGTAGTGTTATGGGACGATAAAGCGGAATTATTGACAACTTTAGTGCCCGGTATTAAAATAAGAATTGAATCTTGTAACATAAGATTTAATAATGGTCTTGAAGCCCATCTTGGACTCGGTTCAAGAATACAATCTTTTGATAATGAAGAGAAAATAGATGAAAAGAAAATAGCCGATCACAGTTTATCCGACGATGTTAATGTTTTAGCAAGAGTCGATGGCATTGAAGGTGATTTCTTAGTCATTATCGATGAGTCTGGTAGCGTCCCTCTTTCTTTGGGCCAAATAACAAATAAGAATTTTAATATTGGCGATTCTGTCAAAGTGATTGGAAAACTTGAAAAAGATTCAGATGTCTTGTTTATTAAAGCAACTTCTATTGAAAAGGGAGAATATAGTATTCCAAGCCTTGAATCTATTAAAAATCCCCCTTCCAAAACAATAGATGAATTATCAAATAATGATTATTGTATAATTACTCCTTTGATAAAACATATTGTTAGTGAAGAAAATAACTATATTGTTATTTGTGATGACGGTTATGGCAGTATTAGAGGTAAGATTAAAAAGGAAGTACAACCTTGGAAGGAATACGATATTAAAGCTAGAATTTATGAGAATAATAACTTGAAAGAGTTTTATGGGTATGATATTAAAGAGATAAACCCTGTTTCCAAGGCTAAAGATATCTTTGTGGTGATTTAATGGAAAAAATAAAAGATCTGGAAGACCTTCCAGGTATAGGGCCTAAAACTGCAGAAAAGTTAAAAGAGGCCGGATTTAGAACTGTAGAATCAATAGCTGTAGCTTCACCAAAAGAATTATTTGAAATTGCAGAAATTGGTGAAAGCTCTGCATCCAAGATAATCGAAGCTGCCAGAGAAGCCGCCGATGTAGGTGGATTTTTTACAGCAAATGAACTTTTAGAAAAACGTAAATTTATTGGAAGAATAACTTCAGGTAGTAAAAGATTAGATGAACTCATAGCCGGTGGATTTGAGTCACAATCAATAATCGAAGCTTTTGGAGAATTTGGCTCAGGTAAAAGTCAGATTGGACACCAACTTTGTGTAAATGTACAATTACCAATTGAAAAAGGCGGTCTTGACGCCGGTGCTATATTCATAGATACAGAAAGTACATTTAGACCTGAAAGGATTATACAGATGGCAAAAGGAGTTGGGCTTGACCCTACTGAAGTTCTGAATAAGATTAGGGTGGCTAGAGCATTTAATTCAGATCATCAAATGTTACTTACTGAAAAAACAGTAGAATTGATAGAAGCAGAAAAAATAAAGTTGTTAGTTATAGATTCTCTAACTTCTTCATTTAGGTCAGAGTATGTTGGAAGAGGAACTCTGGCTGAAAGACAGCAGAAACTCGCAAGACATTTGAGAACTTTACACAATATCGCATCTAACCAAGATGTTTGTGTTTTTGTTACAAATCAAGTTTCTGCAAAACCTGATGCTTTTTTTGGAGACCCAACAAGACCTATTGGAGGGCATATACTTGGGCACTCATCTACAATTAGACTATATCTAAGAAAAGCAAAAGGTGGGCAAAGGATAGCAAGACTCGTAGATTCTCCAAATTTGCCGGAGGGCGAAGCAATATTCTTTGTAACTGAAAATGGAATCGAAGACAAATAGGTGATTCATTGAAAAACGGAGATTTTGTTGAAATACAATATGTTGGAAAAATCAAAGAAACAGGAAAAATCTTTGATGTAACTGATGAAACAAAAGCAAAACAAGCCAACGTATATAAAGAGGGAACTAAATACGAACCCATACAGGTAATAGTCGGCGCCGGTCATGTAATTAAAGGATTGGATGAGTCCCTCTTGGATATAGAAGTTGGAGAAACAAAAACTTTTGATATAAATCCTGAAAAAGGATTCGGAAAAAGAGATTCATCTCTATTGCAGATAATACACTTGAACGATTTTAAAAAACACGGTATTTTTCCAAGAGCGGGATTAAAAATAGAAATTAATGGTCATTGGGCGACCGTGAGAAGTGTTTCAAGTGGTAGAGTAAAACTTGATTTTAATCATCCATTATCGGGCAAAACACTCTTATACGAAGTAACAATTCTTAAAAAAATTGATGATTTGACTGAAAAGATTCATGCTATCTTAAAAGTTAGGGCTCCAGGGATAGATGTTTCATCCCAAAAAATTACTTTTGAAGAAGAAAAAGTAAACATAGATCTTAAAGGGATTAATCCACCATATAAAACCTCTCTTGAAGAGTTTATTAAATCAGATATTTCTACTTACATCCCAGAAATAAAAGAATCATCAATTAGTTTCATTGATTAAGCATATATTTTTTTTATTTTATTACCTCAATGTTTATATTTATAAAAGTTAAATTATGTTAGATATAATGGATAAAATAAAAGCCCTAATGATTTCAATTGAAATTCCCACTTTTACATATCTTGTTTCTTTTATTGCAGTGTATGTCAGAGAAATTATTAATGGTGAGTATCCTGAAATAATGATAGAACTCCTTATAATAAACTCTATTCTATTTATTCTTTTTTTTGTTTTAGTCTACACAATAGGGCACGTTGGTTATTCTAAAAGATTAGAGGCAAAAGAAAAAGAAATGGAAAAGTACCCTATTTTTTATGGTAAAAAAATAAGTGAAAAAAGAGATAAATATATTAGATGATTTAGTTGCAACACCAGTTTCCTGATGAAGCCTGAAGTCCAAAAGTGTCAGTATTCGTTCCCGATGTGTTGAAATCGTAGTTTAGTGTTATTGGTATTTCAATCCTTCTTCCACATCCATATCCTGCAAAATTGACATACATAGTATAGCTTAAAGAATGGTCTGAGCCTGTAGAAGCAGTTCTTGATGTTGGTGTTATACTAACAGTAAAACATCTGTTACGATATTCACACTCTGCAAGATTATTCTGTAAAGATGCTATCGATATATCTTTTGCCTTTATGTCTGCCTCAAGTCTTGATACTTTCGATGTTAATGACAAAACTTCTCTTTGGAGAAGTCTGATAGTTGCATCACTATCTCCCTTGACCTTTTCTAGTTCTCTTTCTATGTCCGTTACTTCGCTTTGGTAGCTACTTTTCTCTGCTTCAAGTACACTTTTTTCGTATTGAAGCTTTGATATTTGGCCTTTTAAGGAAGATGTTTCCGTAATAAGGTCTGAGTTTGTCGAAGTTAAAGCTAAATTTGAATTATATAGAAATGCCATACCTGCAACAGACCCTGCAAAAAGAATACCGAGAATTAAGATGATCGCTATGGCAACTGTACCAAATTCACTTTTTTTCTCAGATTCTTTAACTTTATCTCTTTCTTCTCTTGTAGAAACTAATTCTTTTTTGAGATTTTCATTTTCCTGATTGATGGTATTAAATTTGGATTCTAGTTCGTCCTTTTTTTGTTTGTATTCTCTAGCCTTCTTTTCCCATCTTCTGGAATATTTTTTCCATCTAGCTTCTTCTGCCATTAAAGTCCCCCCTCCTCAATAGCATTAATAAACTCTGTATAAGACATAGCTTGAAACTTAATGTATTCAGTTATGACATTTGCAAAATCTTCGTTTCCTTGACCTCTATAAGTAATTGCTTTTCTTTGAAGCTCTTTTAGAGAATCAGGACTAAAAGGTGAACCTTTGTACACATCAGAACCAAAGAAAGAGTTCCATTCATTCTCAAATCTTGTTAAAATAACTTCTAAAGATTCGTCGAATATTTGATCATCATTTTTAGCATATATTGAGAATAGAGTTGTTGCAAGATATCTATGTTCATCATAAGATATTAACGCCATTTCTTTATATAAATTTGAATAATTTGAGGATTGGCCCATATAGGTTTCCGATATTATTTTTAGTTTTGCCTGTGTTTCATCTAACCCATTTCCTTTAACTTCATTAAGATCTTCATTTGCTTGTTTTATATATTCGCCTGAATTTGCAATATATCTAAGATTTGAAGTCTCTGCTGCATCCTCGATATATTTTTGTGAACGCGTTAGATTGTATTCAAGGATAAGAACGTTAAACATGTCCTTTCTATCTTCAGGTATCAGTTTAAGAGAGTTCATTATCTCTAGAGCCTTATTCAAATTTTCTTCTTTATTTCCTCTGTCACTTTCTATGATGCCTTTTAATGCAAAATTAATAGACATCTTAGGATTAGTAACTGCGGTATCCTTTGCAAGAAGGAGATATGGATTTTCTGGATCAATCCTTTCTAGATATGAAATCGCAGAAGTTGTGGCAGATTCGTAGTCCTCAGAAAGTATTCCAATAGGTAATGATAGTATTAGCAACGTTGGTATTAAGATTAGCAAAGATATTTTGATTGTTTTATTCATTTTTACCACATATTTAATAGTTTGAAACGATATAAAAGCATTATCTTGAAACGGTTTTATCGAAAGTTTCAGAAAATGAAACAGTCAATTTTAATAATCTAAATAGAAATTATGTATTATGGGCTATAAAGGGGCATGTAGAAAGCTATCTGAAGAGTTCTTGGAAGGAAAGATAAAAAATTCCAGAGAACTTGAGTTAAAGAAATCAGAAATTTCGAGTGCCTTTAATTTGGACAGGACCCCTAGAAATTCAGATATTTTGGAGTATCTTAAAGATAGGCAAGAAGAGTTTCTGAGGATTCTAATTAAAAGACCAATAAGGACTATGTCTGGGGTAGCTGTCATTGCAGTAATGCCTTTACCCAGTAAATGTCCACATGGGAGGTGCATATACTGCCCGGGAGATGCAGTAAATACTCCTCAAAGTTATACTGGAAAAGAACCTGCAACAATGAGGGCTATTAATTTTAGATTTCATCCTTTTCTTCAAACATTTCATAGATTAAAACAGCTTTATAACACAGGTCATGAAATTGATAAAGTTGAACTAATTATAATGGGAGGAACATTCCCCTCACAATCTTTTGATTACCAAGAATATTTCATTAGAGAATGTCTAAACGCAATGAATTATTTTGACCCTGAGGCGGATGAAACAACTTTAGACAATATGTTTGATCTTAATTACGTTAATACTTCTCTAGAGAATAGGTTTAGCCATAAAAGTAATTCTAATGATTTTGCATCTTATATCTTAGCAGATGAACCACTGACTTTAGACAAAGCTCAAAAAATAAATGAAAAATCAAAAATAAGATGTATTGGGATGACCTTTGAAACAAGACCTGACTGGGCAAAAGAAGTTCACTGTGATAGAATGCTTTCTTATGGGGGCACTAGAGTTGAACTGGGCGTTCAAATTATTTCTGATGAAATATACCAAAAAGTTAATCGAGGACACACAGTTAACGATGTCGTTCAAGCTACAAGGATCCTAAAGGACGCAGGATTTAAGATAAACTATCACATGATGCCAGGATTGCCTGGATCTTCATTTGAAAAAGACATAGATACTTTTAGAACAATATTTTCTAACAAATTATTCATGCCCGATATGGTGAAGTTCTATTCATGCCTTGTCCTAGAAGGAACAGAATTATACGACATGTGGGAAAAAGGTGAATATGTACCTTACACCACTGAAGAAGCAATGGAACTTATACTGAAGATCAAGGAGTTCATGCCTAAATGGGTAAGGACCATGAGGATACAGAGAGATATACCATCTACACTTGTCCAAGCCGGAGTGAAACGATCTAATCTCGGGCAGATGATTGAAGAAGAGCTGAAAATACGAAATATACAGTGCAAATGTGTCAGATGCAGGGAAGTCGGAAGAAAAGCACACAAAGAAGGGATTTACCCAGAGCTTCAAGACATTAAGTTACTGACTGAAAGCTATGAGGCTTCAGAAGGATTAGAGTATTTTATTAGTTTTGAAGATGTCAAGAGAGATATCTTGATTGGGTATGCTAGACTAAGAAAACCTTCAGAGTATGCACATAGAAAAGAGATCTCCAAAGTTCCAACTGGATTAATAAGAGAGCTTCACGTATATGGTGGCCTTATCGGTATAGGCGATAAAAAGGAATCTGGTTGGCAGCATCAGGGGTACGGAAGAAAATTATTGCTTGAATCAGAAAGAATTGCTAAAGAAGAACTAGATTTAAAAAAGATGGTGATTATTTCTGGAATTGGAGCAAGAGAATACTATAGAAAATTTAAATATAAAAAAGAAGGGCCTTATATGTCAAAATTTATCTAGTAATGTTTGGCAAAAAGGATAACTTTTTTTGCTTCTTGACCACACACAATACATTTTTTATCTAATCCATTTTGGTCTAGAGGTATACAACACGAAGTTGCACCTGTTTCTTCTTTTATTTTTTCTTCGCAGTATCCTCTTTCACACCAGCTAATCTTTGCCATTCCTTTTTGATTGTTTAGGATATCTGATAATTCATTGTAGTCTTTAGGTAAAAATGTATTTTTTTCCAAAAACTCTTTGGCTTTTGAGAAAAGATTATTCTGTATATATTCAAGTATCTTGTCTACTTCTTGGCTGAGAATATCCATTGGCACAAAGATTTTTTCAGAATTGTCCCGTCTTACAATAACGACTTTGTTCTCCTTTACGTCTCGTGGCCCTATTTCTATTCTAATTGGTATTCCTTTTAATTCCCATTCATTGAATTTGAAGCCTGCAGTATATCCTTCTCTTTCATCTAATTTTACTTTGTATTTCTTTGCAAGTAAATCTTGAACTTCCTTACATCTCTTAATGACTTCTTCTTTACCATCTTTGAAGATAATTGGAATAATAACAATCTTTATTGGAGCTGCTCTTGGAGGTAAAATAAGTCCTTTATTATCACTGTGGACCATTACTAAGGTACCTACTGTTCTAGTTGTCATCCCCCATGAAGTCTGCCAGACATATTTCTTTTCTTTATCCTTATCTTCAAACATTATATCAAAGGCTTTAGAGAAATGCTGGCCTAAAAGGTGAGATGTTCCGGCTTGCATTGCCTTTTTATCTGCCATCAAACATTCAATTGTCATAGTATAGACTGCACCAGCAAACTTTTCATTATCTGTTTTGTATCCGGAGATTGTTGGAATTGCAAGTAAATTTTCCATTACTTCCCTGTATACATCAAGCATTTTTTTTACTTCTTCCTCGGCCTCTTCCTTTGTAGCATGGGCGGTGTGGCCCTCTTGCCATAAAAACTCTCTAGTTCTTATGAAAAGTTTTGTCATTTTTGTTTCCCATCTAACTACATTAGCCCATTGATTTATCAATAAAGGTAGATCACGCCAGCTTCTTATCCACTTGGCATACATTGAGTACATAATAGTCTCAGAAGTTGGCCTTATAGCAAGCTTTCTTTCAAGAGGCGTGTCTCCGCCATGAGTTACCCATGCAACTTCAGGCGTGAATCCCTCAACATGCTCTTTTTCCATCTCAAAAAATTCTTCAGGAATAAATAAGGGAAAATATGCATTTTCATGACCTGTATCCTTTATTCTCTTGTCAAGAAAATCCTTAATACTTTCCCATATTGCATAACCGTATGGTTTTATTACCATACACCCCTTGATGGGAGAATAATCAGCAAGACCTGCTTTTACAACAATTTGATTGTACCACTCAGAAAAATCCTCATCTCTAGAAATGGTAACTCCAAGATCTTCGGCCATTCATAGCACCTGCTGGAGTTATATTAAGATAATATAAAAAATTATCCTATAAAACTCCCTTTTCTCTAAGTATTTTAATAGAACCAACTACTTCTTCTAATCCTAAGTTGAGACTATTAGCAATATCTTGGGGGGAATAGGATTCTTTTAATATGACCTCAATAAGAACTTTTTTCTCTATTTCTCTAAGATTAAGTTCTTCTATAGCTCTCAGTATATTCTCTTTCACTTCAGAGATGGATCTTTCTAAGAAAGCCTTTGCATTATCAATTTCAACTAATTCATTTTTGAAATAATCAAGATTCTCT
Organism: Methanofastidiosum sp.; assembly: GCA_020854815.1. Taxonomy (NCBI): domain Archaea; kingdom Methanobacteriati; phylum Methanobacteriota; class Candidatus Methanofastidiosia; order Candidatus Methanofastidiosales; family Candidatus Methanofastidiosaceae; genus Candidatus Methanofastidiosum; species Methanofastidiosum sp. The sequence continues at coordinate 15,101 of JAHKLW010000035.1, forward strand.
TTTAGTCTACCGATTATTCTAATCTCTGAATCAAATTTTATTTCTTCATAGAATGATTTGTATTCTGGATATCTTTCAAAAATTGACTCCAAATCAATTTCTTCAGTTTTAATGGAAGCATCAAAAATTCTTGGCGTAACAAAAATCTCCATTCTTATATTGTCTTTTATCTTGAAATATTTTCTTGGGCTTCCTCTTTTCTGTTTTAATATAAACAGATCTATAAGTCCTAGCTCTTGCATTATTCTAAGGTGCTCATTTATCGCTTTTTGACCAATTTCTAGTCTTTCAGATATCTCTGTTGTGTAACAAGGAGACGTAGCTAACATTTCAAGTATCATTCTCCTTGTATGATTTCCTAAAATGTCAAAGATTTCTTCAGTCGTCGCCATAAATTCACTATAACTTAACTATTAGTTAACTTATTTAAATGTTTCGCAATTATTCTATTAGTATTACTCAAATTTTATATAGGTAAATTTAATAGATACTTAGATGAATTTTATTCATGATTTCAATGACGACTGATTTTGACAGTTTTTATGCTGGTCAAATGAAAGGTCCTATTTACATAATTAATCCTGATGCCAAGATAGTCGATATTACCCACAAGATAAAAAGACAGTCTATATATGAAGCTGCATTTGTAATATCCACCACATATTCTTATTTCCCTAAGGGAACAGTACATTTAGTTGTAGTTGATCCTGGCGTAGGTAGTGAAAGAGAACTAATAGCATTGAATTATGATGCCCATATATTTGTTGGGCCAGATAATGGAGTTTTCTCTCTTTTAAAAGGCAAAGTTTTCAGAATTAATATTGAAAAACTTAAGCAAAAACTATCTAAATACAGATTGAATAATACTTCCGCCACTTTTCACGGAAGAGACATATTAGCTCCAGCCGCTGCATTTTTAGATATTGGTGATACGGATTTTCTGGAAATGAAAGATCAAATAATACGTCTTCCTTTTAAGAAGGAAATTAGCAAAAACAGTGCATTACTCTCTATTTTACATGTGGATTCATTTGGAAATATAATCCTAAATATACAAAAAGAGGACCTTAATATTAAAGAAATTGAGCTATCAAACATTAGAATTCCAATACTGACTCATTACGAAGAAGGAAAAAATCTGAGTTTAATTGCTTTATACTCTTCATCAGGGCATCTTGAAATATCAAAATATCTTGGAAATGCAAATTCCACCTTTAATCTAAAACCAGGTGATGTTGTAAAAATAATATTTAAAGAATAAGTAATGATATTAATACTGTCACAGTTCCTAGACCAATACAAAAATATGAAAAATTTAACTTTTTTGCAAACTCCAATAATAACTTAATTATTATAATTGATGTTATAAAAGCGCTAATTAATGCAGGAAAATTATTTGCTATAAAAGTGGTGTCTTTTGCTTCCAAAATAATTCCTCCAATAATAGCAGGTATTGACATTAAAAAGGATATTCTTAAAGCCTCTTCTTTATCAAAACTCCTCCCTAACAGAACTGCAAGCGTTGAACCAGACCTGGATATGCCCGGTATTATCGCTATACCTTGAGCTACTCCTGCAATTATCATATCCCATATATTTGAATCTTCAACTTTTTTAAAACCTGATTTTAATTTATATCTCAAAACAATTCCAGTTGCAATAAGAAATAGGCCTATAATAACATTTGCAATATCTATTTGAATGTCTTCAAAGACTGATTTCAATATAATGTATATTGGTACACCCAATATACCGGTGAGAATGGTTGATACTATCAAGAAATGTGATGTTTTATCAGTCTTGATGTTTTTTAAAATAGCTATTAAGTCATTTCTGAAATAAACTAATACTGCAAAAAGTGTCCCTAGGTGAAGAAAAAGGGACAAAGAAAAACTTTCAGAAGGTGTAATTTTTAAAAAATTCATAAGTATTAAAGACACATTACCTGAACTTGAAATAGGCAAAAATTCCAATAATCCTTGTATAGCCCCAATTATGAATAGCTCAATTAGATTCATCCTTTCCACTTTGAAATTTTTCGTATAAATGCTAAAATTGAGGCTTCAGAAAGCATACCTGAAATCTGCATATTATCTGATACCCAAAAGCACGGTATGGCACCAATTTTTCGCCTTAAAACTGCTTCCTGATTTTTAGCAACATCAATTAATTGATATGATAATTTACCATGGGATAGGTATGACAAGGCTATTGTATAATTAAGTGCTCTGTTGGAGTGTTTCTTATTTCTCTCAAGGAAGAGCATAACAGTTTCAGGATAAATTGTTGAAATTATTTCACTATTCTTCTTAATTGTTTCAATGCTGAAATTGGAATCTGTAATAAGTTTTTCTCCAAATATAAATGAAACACCACCTCTGTCACACTCTATTATACACTTTCCACAAAGAGAGCAATTGATATTTGTTAAAGGATATATGCCGTATCCTTCGTCCAATATTGGAATTTTTTTGAAAACTTCACATATTTTCTTACAACTCTGTGCATTACATCCAATACATTTTCTGTAATCTATTATTAAACTGACATTTTCAATTATATATTTTTCAGTTTTTATGGTATAGATTAATTCATCCTCTGAAAATGATTTATTATAGTATTTTCCGTTGATATAAACTGAAGGTAGATTCTCTTTGTAATACCATTCAGCTCTTTGATCTCTTGAATTTATATACTCAAAATTAATTTGATCAGATGCATCAATAATTGCAAGTAATACCGCTGGAACTTCATTACTATTATTGGCTATAGCTTTGATATCCATGGGAACATTAAGTTCTTTTAGATACTTTAGATGTTCTAGATGGAGCTCCGTCCTCTTTGGGATTCTAAACTTTTCAAAATGTTTTCTATCTAACTCTTCCTTTGGAATCGACTTAGGAACATCTTTGATTTTTTCCTCAATCTTTTCTTCTACAAAGGCTTCAGAAGCATTATAATCATCGGAGAGATTCCCTTCAGAATATTGCTTTAAAAGAACAGAAAGTGAAGTTTTTGGAGGTCTAATACCTATCTTCTTTACTTCCTCGTAAGGTAGATAAACTCTTTCTCCTTTCTTGAATCCCATATAAGTAGGCCTTTCAACAAGTGTTCCCTTTTCTCTATATTTGAATTCATCTAATACATCACTCTCTTCAGGTGGAATAGATTCTGATTCTAGCGATTTTTCCTTTTCTGGTATTCCTCCGGAAGTAGGGATTACAAGTTTTTTTTCTGATACTTTTGGTTTTTTCTTTTTAAACGGAGAAATAGCTACAAGACCAAATATGTCTAATCCAAAAGCCAGATGGCCTTTTGGACATTTATCAACGCAATCAGCACATCTTGTGCATCTTGTAGAGTTTTGGTCTTCCATGACATCTATATCTAGGGGGCATACATCTTTACAAATGTTACATCCATTACAATTATCGCCGTTGTGATATAATTTTAGAAGACTTATCTTGTTAGAAGGCCCGGCCAGTGCACCTATAGGGCATAGATATCTGCACCAGAATCTACTAATAACAAAGAACATAATTATTAAGAATATTAATATACCAATCCTTGCACCCAACCATATATTATATGAAAACCCGTTGGCTATCTGGTATGGAAAAGTGGCTTCTATTGTTCCTATTGGGCATAATTTACAGAATATTGTATCCACATACCTTATAGCAAGAACTAATGTAGTTACGAGAACTATAAATTTAGTTATTAGAGAAAAATCCTTTGATTTTTTCTTCACTGGAGTTTTTTGCCAAGGTTTTTTGTTATTCTTTTTAAAGAAATTTTTAACATAGTCTATTGCATCTTGGAAAAATCCAAAAGGACACACCCACCCACAAAATGCACTTCCAACAAAGACAAATACAGTACCCATTGCACCTAAAACGTATGTTGGAACTTGACCGTTCATAACAAAGTTTTGCAATAATCCAATTGGGCAACTTATTGTAGCCCATGGACATGCATAGCAATTGAAAACTGGAACTGTAAGGTGCTTTAAGAATATACCAAGAAAGCCAAGATTTATCAGGACTAATGAAGCAGTTTGTGAAAGAGTCCTTAAACGTTTTATCTTACCCATCAACTCACCATTTCAATTGCTTCTATTATTTTTGCCTGCAAATTATCTATACCCACTATCTTGTGAACAAAATTATTTCTTCTTAGAACAACGCCATCTTTGTTAAATAAAATGATCGTTGGAAGTTCTGATACCGCATAAGTATCAAAAAATTGACCTTGAGTTTCAAGTTTGATCTCTTCATAAGATATGTTGGGATTTTCAACAGTGAAATTAAGTATTATTGCCTTTGCGTCAGGACAAGTTGGACAATCGTTTGACGTAAAAACCCATATTTTAACAGGGTAATCGATTTTTTTTAATCTATTAATAGTATCATCAGTCAATGCATGGCTAACCGTGCTGCCTGTCAGACCAATACAGGATAGACAAATATAAGACCCAATTTGATTTGCTTGTTGATACTGGCGGCCTTCAATAGAAACTGGCCCAATATTCAGTCCATAAATTCCTGAAATGAGAAGTACAAACGCCATTATAAAGGCGATAATACTAACTACCTTCATCTTTATCACATCCTATTAACAATAGTGATATTTAAAAGTATTTGGGTATCAACCATTGTTGCTCATTTCTTTTTATCTAATGTAAAATCTAGTAACGAACTTATTCCATCAACAGTGATATTATTAAAAGGGATCTCATTTAATCTGTCTTTACCATCAAAGAAGATTATACTTGGAATTCTATCAACAACAAAGTAGTCAAATATTACTCCGTCATTTATTCTATCAAATTCGTAGATATCTATTTCTCCTTTGTATTTTTCCTTTATCTCGTTTAGAACCGGTTCTTTCTCGTGACATATTTCACAAAGTGAAGATTTGAAGTAAAGTAATATTAAATGATTTTCATCCTGTGATTTCCTAAATTCATTTAATTTACCTTCGATTATTCCAGTATTGTACTGATCAACAGCTTTTAATATTTGGTCTTTTGTTTTGCCTTCAGAAATCATAGTATTAATAGTTGCATCAACAATAGGCGTATATTGACAATCAGGGAAGTATTTTTTACAGTCTTTTAAATTAAAGAGAGTGCTACAAGGACAAATAGCTTCTTCTTCTATCTGTTCATAAAGAGTTTTTGTTGAAGTTACATTATCTCCATTAGCTTGATTATTATCGTTATTTGTATTATTATTAGTGTTCGGCTGAGAAGTACACCCAGCAAACAAGATTAATACAACTATACTAAAAATTAATATTTTTTTCATTTTTCATTCCTCCTATGAAGATACTACAAGATAATTGACAAATGTTTCTTCAGCCATCTGTCCTTCTCTGCTGAATTTTTCATTGAAGATTACTGTAGGAACAGCTGATATTTTATATTTGTTGCTGTATTCTTCAAATTCATTGGACATAATTGTTACTGTAGATACTTTATCTGAAACTAAAGAGTAGTAATAGGCTCCCCTTACCATATCTGGGCAAGAAGGACAAGTCGGGGTAACGAATATCTTTACTTCGACGTTGTTAGGTATGGTATCTAATTTTTTTGTAATTTCTTCGGAAACGACAGGCCTGTCCATAGAAGAGCTTATCATAACTTCGAGTAGTGGACTAAATTCTTTTCCCCCTGGAAATCCATAGTGCTTTATTCCATAATCTTCTTTTCCAATTACAACTATTGCAGGAACTAACTCAATATTATAATTTGTAGCCACATCCTTATTCTTATTTATATCGTAGACTTTAAGATTGATTTTATCCGAAAGTTGGTCAATCTCCCTTATTAGAGTTTCAGTTTTAGAGCAACTAAAACAACCAGTTTCTGAAGTAAATAATATGACATCTATTTGGCCACCCATATTAGATAAGATTTTCGTAATCTCAGTTTTGTCTGTTTCTGAAAGTACTTTGTCTGGATTAGATTCGTTACATCCAGCCATTAACAAAGTACTAATTATCATCAAACTAATAACAATAAACTTTATTCGTTTTTCCATAAAGTCACCTTTGATCTTTCCATGTCATCGAAAATACTTTTTATTGCAATTACACCTTCACTTGCTGCAGTCACAATTTGTTGAAATCCATTGGATCCTGAGGTCACATCACCTGCAGCATAAACTTTATCTACACTAGTTTTTTGAGATGAATCAACTTCAATGTATCCTTTCTGAGTAATCGCAATTCCAAGATCATTAGCACAACAACATTCGGGGATTGAACCAATCTCAACAAAAACACCGTCTACAGGAATATCTCTACCATCTTCTAGCTTTACTCCTTCCACAAACTCTTTACCTATTACTTCAATTACATTAGAATTGTACAAAACTTCAATCTTTGGGTTTGTTATAACTCTCTCAATCCAGACTAACTCTCCCCTTAATTTTTCTTTTCTGTAAATAACATAAACTTTTTTTGCCATAGATGAGAGCAATATTGCGGCCATATTCGCTGCATCACTTCCTCCAATAACAGCCACGGTCTTATCTCTGTAAAAAAAGGCATCGCAAGTTACACAGTAGCTTACACCTTTTCCATAAAACTGAGCTTCTCCAGGAACTCCCAATTTTCTTCTTTTAGTACCTGTGGCAATAAGAATGTATTTTGCTTTTACTTCTTCATCTGTTAATTTTATTGTGAATATGCCATTTTCGATGCTAGCAGAATGGACATATGTTTCTATTACTGGAATCTCAAAACTTTTGAGATGATCTTTAAATTTTTGCATCAATTCAAAACCGGATATTACTCCAAATCCAGGATAATTTTCTATAAGATGTGCAGTCTGTGCAGTACCCCCCAAGGAATTTGATATAACAACAGCATTCAATTTAAATCGTGCTGCATAAATACCAGCAGAAATTCCGGCGGGACCGCCTCCAAGTATAGCAACATCAAAAACGTCCATATAAATCTAGATTTGGAGATTCTTTTAAAACTATCTGTGATATATTATAAACATAAATAAACGTTATAAGATTAATTATTATAATTATATCATGATTAATGTTGATTTTCATATTCATTCAAGGTATTCCGGCGGAACCTCTAATAATATGGAAATTCCCATCATTGCAGAGCAATCAAAATTTAAAGGTTTAAACACAATAGGGTCAGGCGACTGTCTCAATAAAAACTGGCTTAATCATTTTGTTTCATCTGTCACTAAAATAGACGAAGGCACATTTGAGCATAAAAATGGTATAAGATTTATCCTGACTACTGAGGTTGAAGATCAAAGACGAGTTCATCATGTAATTATTTTTCCTTCTCTGTCTTCCGTAGAAGAGTTTCGCTATCTTATAAAAGATAAATCTCCAAATCTAGATACCGATGGCAGATGCAATATTAATTTGGCAGGTGATGAGCTCTTTGATATAATCAATAAAATAGATGGATTAATAGGGCCTTCTCATGCTTTTACTCCGTGGACTTCATTATACAAAGAATATGATACCCTCGAGGATTGCTATAAAACAAAAAATATTCCTTTTCTTGAACTTGGACTTTCTGCCGATACTCATATGGCAGACTGCATATCAGAATTGAAAGACGTTACATTCATGACCAATTCTGATGCTCATTCTCCATGGCCGCATAGAATAGGAAGAGAATTCAACAGATTGAAGGTGAAGGATAATACCTATGATGAAATAATCAACGCCATAAGAAGACGTGGCGGAAATCAATTTGTTCTGAACGTTGGCATAGATCCTGATTTAGGTAAATACCACCTTACTGCTTGCACTAGATGCTACAAAAAATACTCAATGGAAAAGGCAATTGAAATTAAAAATAGATGTACCTGTGGCGGCCTGATAAAAAAAGGAGTTGTAGAAAGAATAATGGAACTATGCGATCAAGAAGTTACTCATCCTCCCTACAGACCAAAATATGTCAAAACAATACCATTGGCTGAAATTTTAGTTCAGACATTTGGGCTTGCCTCTGTAAACTCTAAAAAAGTCCAAGATATGTGGAAATTATTAGTTCAATCATTCAAAAATGAAATCAATGTTCTTATTGTTACGCCTAGGGAAGAAATAGAAAAAGTTGCTGGAGAAAAAGTCGCACAGGCAATAATAGATTTTAGAGAAGGCAGAATTTACATTGAACCAGGCGGGGGGGGAATGTACGGCAAAGTACATCTGAACAAAAAGAATAATAATCAATCTAGTTTGGACGGATTCCTATAATTAATCATCAAAAAGAGTTTTGACGACCATTATAACTTTTTCTGTATCCCCAGAAAATCTTGCTAGAAAACCTTGTTTTAATTTCTTAATATCAAGGCGTACTCCAGAGGGCAGGCTAATATGTCTTAGATTATCTACTTCTTCTCTAGAGATAAAAATATCTCTAACAAAAGTTTCTTTATTATGATGTTGTTTTGCCCGTTCTAAGATTTTTTCTGTAACCAAAGTATCCCCAAATACAATTATTGATTTATTAATATATAAAATTAATCAATAAAAAAGTTTTTTATACACACTGAATTAATGCAGAAACTTATAAATAATCAAGACTAATAAAGAAAGGGATAAAAATGTCTAAAGTAAAAGTTAGTATAAACGGTAAAGAAATAGAGCTGAATCCTTTTGTTGAAGAATTCATAAATAATACTGTAAAAGGTATGATGTCTTCTTTAAGAGGTTATGAGAAAGGAAAAATAAAGATTGAAATAGAGGATTAAAATGGTATCTGTATTAATAGTTTATTATACAAAATCTGGGAATACCAAAGAAATGGCAAATATGTTGGCAACATACTTGAGAGACGAACAAATAGATGTTGAAGTAAGAGATGTCTTTGAAACAACTCCAGAGTATTTATTAGATTATGATGGAATCATCCTTGGCTCTCCGACTTATTACGGTGATATGGCCGCTGAAATGAAAGAACTAATAGATAAGAGCGTAAAATATCATGGCGAGTTATCAGGAAAGCTTGGCGGAGCATTTACTTCAAGTGCTTATATTGGAGGCGGTAATGAAACTACGCTTCTGTCAATTCTTAAAGCCATGATGATTCACGGGATGGTTGTTGTAGGAGTTCACAATGCCGACCATTATGGGCCAGTGGCAATAGGCGCACCCGATGAAAGAGCAGAAAAACAATGCAGAATTTTTGCTAGGAAATATGCGGACACTTTAAAAAGTCTTAAAGGCTTTGATATAGTTGATTGAATATGAATGTGCCAGATAATTATGGTGGACTTGAAGAGGATTTCTCAAACTATGAGAACTCATATTTCGTTGTATTGCCTGTACCCCTAGAAAAAACAGTTTCCTATAACGGTGGAACTTCTCTAGGGCCAAAAGCAATTATTAACGCCAGTCAAAATATGGAACTTTTTGATGAAGAATTTTTTGTTTCTGCCTGCACATTAGGCATTAATACAAAAAATGAAATTGACTGTAATCAAGAAATGGAAAAAATAATGTTAGACATTGAAGAAGAATCATTTAAGATATTAAATGATAACAAATTTCTTTGTGTTCTTGGAGGAGAGCACTCTATTTCCCAAGCTCCAGTTAAAGCCGCCAAGAGAATTTACAAAGATATCTCCGTCCTACAGTTTGATGCACATTTAGACCTTAGAGATGCTTACCTCGGGGATAAATACAGTCACGCTTCTGTAATGTCAAGAGTTGAAGAAGTCGCATCATCTGTTCAAGTTGGTATACGAAGTTTCTCAGAAGAAGAATATGATAAAATCAAAAATGGCAACTATAATATCTTCTATGCAAAGGACATACATGACAATAAAAGTTGGTTTAACAGGGCTATTGAGAATTTATCAGATAATGTCTACATTACTTTCGATATTGATGCATTTGATCCCTCAATTATTCCCGGAACGGGGACGCCTGAGCCTGGAGGTCTCGGGTGGTATAAAACATGTGACTTCTTAAAAGAAGTATTCTTCAACAGAAACGTTATCGGTGTAGACATCGTCGAAGTGGCACCTCAAGAATCATCTTCTGTTTCAGAATTTGTTGCAAGTAAACTTCTATACAAAATGATGACTTACAAGTACATAAAAATGAAGTAATAATTAGGCCTAAATTTAGAAATCATAGGTTGAATTTGGCAATAAAATGCAAAATCATATATTTAATTTATTATTTTATATTTATTTTCATATTATTTTTTGTAGTTTGCACTGAAAACAAACAAAAGATTTTTAAATCAGTTTTTAATCTCTTAAAACAACTACCCTATAGAGGTAAGAGAAATAATTTTGGAGGAAAATAAATGTTGAACTTAGAGTCTTTAATATCAATTCTTGAAGCTTGTAAAAAAAATAATATAGCAGAGTTGGTAGTGAGAAAGGATTCCGTTGAGATTAGAACTGTTGTTGCCGGTGGAAGTGCTGCTGTTCATGCTGCTCAGCCTCAAATTTCTATCCCTGCAATGACGTCTGCAGGAATAGTTGAAGAAACATCAGCACCTGAAGTAAAGGAAGCACCAAAGGCAGCTGCATCATCAAACATGATTGAATTAACTGCACCAACACCTGGAGTATCTTACGTATTTCCTGGAACTACAATTGATAAGAAGCCACTTCCAAAGGAAGGGGACATAGTAGAAGCAGGTCAAGTCGTAGCACTTGTCGAAGCTATGAAGATGTTTAATGAAGTAACAGCACCAAGAAAAGCAAGAATTGCAGAGATTAAGGTAACAAATGAAACTCTTGTCAAAGTTGGACAGGTACTAATGCTTCTCGAGCCTCTCTAAGCTGGGTACTCCCTAATAAGGTGATACTTATGGAAGATGTAAACTACCTAAGGGATATATTTCAAACACCCGGCAAAGTGTCAGGAATACCCCGTGACGATAGAATAGAGAGAGCAAAAAAAGGATGGGACAAAAAAGGAGAAGATACAGAAAAAAGGCTTGCAGAAGCAAAAAAATTTGTTAAATCAGGCACAAAAATTATTGACCCAGCCGATGCTGTAGCTCTTTTGGAAACTATCATTAAACCAGGAGACAGAGTTTCAATTGAAGGAGATAATCAGAAGCAGGCAAACTTTTTAGCAAAGGCTTTTGCAAAAGTAAGCCCTTCAAAAGTAAATAACATTCACATGGTGCAATCTGTTCTTGCTTTACCTGAACATTTAGATGTTTTTGAAAAAGGTATAGCCTCAAAAGTTGATTTTTGTTATTCAGGCCCTGTGGCAACAAGACTTGCAAACATGGTTATGAGTGGAAAGATAACAATCGGTGCAATTCACACATACATGGAATTGTTCGCTAGAACTTACCTTGACCTCACACCAAAAGTATGTCTACTTGCTGCAAATGCGGCAGACAAAGAAGGAAATCTTTATACAGGATTTAACACAGAAGAAACTGCCTCAATAGTTGAAGCTACAAAATTTAGAAAAGGTATTGTTGTAGTACAAGTCAATGAAATTGTTAACAAAGTACCTCGTGTAGATATACCCGGCGGTTGGGTTGACTTTATTATACCCACTGAGGATCCATATTATATCGAGCCTCTCTTTACAAGAGATCCAAGATTAATTACAGAATCCCAGATATTCATAGCTATGATGGCTTTAGTTGGTGTCTACGCTAAATATGAAGTTAAAACATTAAACCACGGTATAGGTTTTAACACCGCAGCAGTAGAACTTTTATTACCAACATTTGGAGAAGAGATGGGATTAAAAGGAAAGATTTGTACACACTGGGCATTAAACCCACATCCAACAATGATACCTGCCATAGAATCAGGATGGGCTGAAACCTTCATGCCTTTCGGCAGTGAAGTTGGAATGGAAAAATATATTATGGCAAGACCTGATATATTCCCAATTGGTCCTGACGGAACAATGAGGTCAAACAGAGTAATGTCACAGGCAGCTGGTCACTATGCTGTCGATGCATTCTTTGGCTCAACTCTTCAAATTGACCAATTTGGTAACAGCGCCGCTGCAACAGCTGGAAGAATACCAGGTTTTGGTGGGGCTCCCAATATGGCATGCAATGCACCAGGAAGAAGACATCCATCAAAAGGTTGGCTCTTGGCTTCAAAAGAAGACGGTATGAGAGAATCATTAATAGGGCCAATAAACAGAGGAAGAAAACTTGTAGTCCAAATGGTAGAAACATTTGGAGAAGGAATGGCTCCTGTATTCATCGAAAAATTAGACGCATTCAAGTTACAAGCCCAAGCTAAGTTTGAGATACCTCCTATAATGATTTACGGTGACGATATAACACACATAGTTACTGAAGAAGGAATTGCATACATTCACAAATGCAAATCATTAAAGGAAAGAATGGACGCAATAAAAGCAGTAGCAGGCTATACACCTCTAGGACTTGCAGCTGACGACGCTCAGACTAAAAAATTAAGAAAAGCCGGAGTTGTTGCACTTCCTGAAGATTTAGACCTATCATTTAATGATGCTAAAAGATCAAAACTTGCTGCAAAGAGCATGAGTGAACTTGTAGAATGGTCTGGGGGTTTGTACGAACCACCAGTCAGATTTAGAAATTGGTAAGGAGGATTAATATGTTTAAAAAAGTTCTTGTTGCAAATAGAGGAGAAATTGCTGTAAGAATAATCAGGGCATGTAAGGAAATGGGAATAAAAACAGTCGCTGTTTACTCTGACGCTGATGAAGATGCACTTCATGTTACACTCGCTGATGAAGCGGTTAATATTGGACCTGCTCCATCAATTAAGAGTTATTTGAACATGATGAATATTATTAACGCCGCAATTGTAACGGGCGCAGAAGGTATTCACCCAGGTTATGGATTTCTTGCAGAAAACTCTAGATTTTCTAAGCTTTGTAAAGCCAATGGAATCAAATTCATAGGTCCCAGTGCAGAATCAATTGACGCAATGGGAGACAAAGCAACAGCTAAAGATACCATGAAGAAAGGCGGTGTTCCAGTAACACCCGGGTCTGATGGAATTATAAAAACAATCGAGGAAGCCGATAAACTCGTAAAGAAGATCGGGATTCCTGTAATCTGCAAAGCCTCAGCGGGCGGCGGCGGAAAAGGTATGAGACTTGTCAAGTCAGAAAAAGAGCTAGAATCAGCTTTGAGATCTTGTCAAGCCGAAGCACAAGCAGCCTTTGGAAACCCAGATGTATATATAGAAAAATACATAGAACAGCCAAGACATGTTGAAATTCAGATTATTGCCGACCAGCATGGAAACGCAATATATCTTGGAGAAAGGGACTGCTCTATCCAGAGAAGACACCAGAAACTTGTCGAAGAAGGACCTTCACCTGCAGTATCTCCTGAGATCAGAAAGAAAATGGGAGAAGCTGCGGTAAAGGCAGCCATTGCTGCAAATTATGAGGGTGCCGGAACAGTAGAATTTTTGTTCAACGACAAAGAAAACGATTTCTACTTTATGGAGATGAACACAAGGGTCCAAGTAGAACACTGTGTAACTGAAATGATTTCAAATATAGACATAGTAAAGACCGGTATAAGAGTTGCAGCTGGAGAAAAATTACCATATGCCCAAAAAGATGTTGAACTTAGAGGTCATGCAATTGAATGCAGAATCAATGCAGAAGATCCAAATACATTCGTTCCATCACCTGGAGAGATTTCGAAACTCATATTGCCAGGAGGGCCTTTTGTTAGAGTAGACACAGCATGTTACCAAGGATACCATATTCCGCCATTTTATGACTCCCTTATAGCAAAATTGATTGTATGGGGAGAGGACAGAAACGAGGCAATTGACAGAATGTACAGAGCACTTGATGAATTTATTGTAGAAGGAATTAACACTACAATTCCATTCCACAAAAAAGTCATGAAAAATCAGATATTTAGGGGAGGAGTTTTCCACACAGACTTCATTGAAAAACACATGGACAAATCAAAAAATGGAGGGGAATAAATGGCATTAACTGAATTGAACTATGAATTTAAGCCTGAAACTCCTAAAACAATAAAGGACGAATGGTCACACATTGGTGTTGTTTCCAGTGGGGATCTTGAAGTCTTAATTGAGAAGGAAAATGCCCTAAAAGGAAAAATTAAAATCCATATTTTAACAACAGTCGTTGGATTCGATGACGTCTGGATGACAGTCGTTAAGAAATTCGTCGATAAAACGGGACTCTCAGGGGTCAAAGTTAGCATAAATGACAACGCAGCCACCCCCGCAGTAGTTATCAGAAGACTTCAGCAGGCAGTAGACAATGGAGGAGGTCTCCAATAAGGTGATTTTATGAAAATAAATTGGGAAGATCTTCAAGGTAAGAGCTTTTACCAGGCAACTGCTAGGGAAAGAGCTTACGGAATGGTAGATAAAGACACATTCAAAGAATTTCTAGGTCCAAGAGACAAAATGACAAGTCCACACTTATTGATTCTTGGAGAGGCAGTAGAATTTGACGATGGAATTACTGTAGGTGTTGGTAAGATAAAGAAACACCCAGTATTCGTAATATCTCAGGAAGGAAAGTTTGTAGGTGGGGCGCTTGGTGAAGTCAATGGAGCTAAGATGGCCTACACACTGAAACTAGCCCTTAAAACTTATGAAAAGATGAAAGAGAAATACGGTACAGTTCCTGACGACAGAAAACCACTATGTATAGTCTCTTTTGATTCTGGTGGAGTCAGACTTCACGAGGCAAATGCTGGACTGCTAATGCATTCTGAATCAATGGAAACTATTTGGGAGCTCCAAAATAAGGTCCCGTACATTGCAATTACAGGCAGTACAATAGGCGCATACGGCGCACAGGGATTTGTTTGTTTAAGTGCAGATGTTGTCATTGCTAACGACTTTGGAAGGATAGGACTTACTGGCCCTGAAGTTATACAGCAGGAAGTAGGCAAAGATGAATTTGACGCATCTGATAGAGCCCTTATATGGAGGACAATGGGTGCAAGGTCAAAATACATCCTAGGAGACGTTGACTACTTAATAAAGGATACAATTGGTACATTTAGGGACACAATTGCTAATATCGCCGATGAACCTATGAGCAAAATTTCAAAGACAAGAAAAGTTGGTTCGCCACAACTTGTTGAAGAAAATCTTGAGGTAGTAAAACTTGCCGCTGAAAAGAATATAACTGATTCAAAGGACCTCTGGGAAATTTATGGAAATGAAAACGTTGACCAGATACCAGAGATGCCACAGGAAAAGTTTCTTTCAGTTGTAAAAAGAAGGCCAAGGAGGATTTAAATGGTAACAACACTAATCGGAAAGACAGAAGAAGCCATCCAGATGATATTTGACAAAGACACCTTCCAGGAGAATGTTATTGGAACTACTCATCTTGATTCCGCGCTTGCACCTCCAGTTATGGTAGGCCAGGCAATGCTTGATGGAGAAATATGTACAGTACTTGCCAATAACTCAAGGAGGCCAAATCCAAGATTTAGAGTTGTTTACAGCGGAATCTTGGGAATGGAAGAAGCCTACAAGTTCTCTCAAGCAATGTACGCTACAATTGACGCTGACAAAGACAGACCAAAAGACAAGAAGAGACCAATTATCTTACTAATCGATACACCAGGAAACAGCCCAGGAAAGATCGAGGAAATAGTTGGAATGACTAAAGGTACTGCATCATACCAGTTCGCAATTGAAGATGCAAGATTGGCAGGGCATCCTGTAATTGGAATGATTATAGGAAGAGCTGTAAGTGGTGGATTCTTATGCCACGGACTTCTTTCAGACAGAATTCTTGCACTTCCAAAAGAATATGGAACAATTGTTCACGTCATGCCTACAACAAGTATAGCAGTTATTACAAAGATACCTCTAGAGAGACTAAACGAGCTTGTCAAGACAAATCCAGTATTTGCTTCAGGAGCCGAATTTTTCTATGACCTTGGTGGAATAGACGATATGGTAAAGAAGCCTGAAGATATGAGATCATCGATCATAAAGACAGTAAAGGAAGTAAGAGAACTTAGAAAGCAAGGTAAGGAAGATCAACTTGGAATTTGGCACAGAGGCGAAGTTGGCGCAGAACGAGGTGGCAGAAAGAAGAGAATGGAAGCCATCAAAAAGATGCAAGAAGAATACGAAAAACTACTACCTGAACTTTTATAATATTTCCTTTATTTTAATTTTTTTATTTGAGGAATAAAAATGGAAAAAAAATCAAATCCCTATTTTGAAGATTTAAGAGAGAGTGTTGGAACTTTTTCTACCGTTCCATCTTTCAAAGAAATGAAAAGAAGAACACTCGCCGACAAGGGAATAAACGGCCCGACTGCAGCACATGTTATAGAAGAGATACACACACCATTAAATTATGCGTATGTCACTTTCACAACAGGCACAACTGCATGGCAAAACCTTGTTGGGATAACACCTAATGAAAAAGAATATAGAAAAAATGTAGGTAAAAATGCATTGAAAATGGCTGGAGCCAAAGAAGGTCAAAAAGCCATGTTCTGTTATCCTCCACTATTAAACGCAATAACAAGAAATGCCTTGGAAGAGATGGGCTTATCTTGGACATTTCTCACAAAATCTTCTAGAGATTCTTTTCTAATGGATTTATATTACAAGGAACCAAACATAATATTTGGTGAATCAGCATTCCTTAAGGCTTCATTACAAGATGCCAAAAAATTGAATGTCGCAGAAGACCTGCCAAAAGTCGATATAGTAAACTGCATAGGCACTCCCTTGGATTTAGAGGCTGTTGATATAATACATGACATTCTAGGGGCCAGGGTCAACGACATATATGGCACTCAGGAATTCGGCTGGATAGCAATGAATGGCAATCCTGTAAGGGAAGACATTGAATTCGCGAGGTCAGATGTTGGGCATGATTTCAAAGAAGCTGTCGTAGGCGGCCTTCCAACAGGAGATAGTTTTCCCATAGTTGAATCAGGGCATGCGCTTGACAAGAATGGTAAAATAATTACGTATATGAGGGCAAGAACTCAACCTGATTATGAAATTTATGTCAGAGAAACAACATTAAACGCGAAACAAACAATTGAAAGGGCATGCAGAAGTATTTTGAGAATTAAGTCCAAGGTAGCTAAGGTCCCTGATGACGTTGTACTAAACTCTGATAGAACAGTCCTAGAACTTAAACCTTCGATAATTCCAAAAGGTTACGAGGAGGATAATGAGCATATTCTAATAGAAGGGCCTATTAAGACAAAGATGTTTGATCTACTTGTTCAAGCACAACTTGACTATCAAACTTTAAGCGTCAAGGATCCATGCTGGGTCAAGGATAGGTAAAAGAAAGCATGATTTTTCAGAGACATGACTTAGTGTTTTCTGATTGGAAACACATAGATATATCACCGATAAAGAACGAAGATTTTAGAAATCTTATAGTCCAGAATATTCTGCCGGGAATAGTAAGACGGGAAGAAATCGATGTGGTAAAAGGAGCTAACTATTACTCGGAAAATGAAAAAGTCTTTATAGGCTTTGTTCATCCTTACACAGAAAATGGAAGAAGGCTTAGATTTGGAACTTTTGTTCCCGGCGATAGAATCACTAAACTGATAACACCTTATGAAGTTTCAAATTTTTCATTTAAATCTAGAACGCCTGCATTGTCAGCATTATCCCAAATAATAGCTCAATTTAAGGTTGGTGTATGGGGCTCAACTGCACTTGAAATCATCACAGGATTAACTTACACCCACGATATGTCAGATTTGGATATTATAGTAAAGAACTATACCTCCGAAGAGCTTATTAATCTCTTATCTTTCTGTAATGAGCTAGAGTCTAGCATGGGGATAAAGATTGATATTGAAATCAATCTTAAGTCAGGTTATGGCATAAACCTTAAAGAATATGCTTCTGAAAGTGAGGCATTGCTTGGTAAAGGATTAAGAGATGTTGTATTGATAGAAAGAAAGAGCATTGAGGCGTATCTATGAAAAAAGTAGACATAATGGGGGAACTTGCAACTAGAAGTATTCTTTTAGAAGTATCAACTCACCCCAAACCGGGTCTTGTAACACCATTTTCAGCAGGAGCCCACAGAGATATGGATTTCACGCTTTTCTTGAAAAGCACAGCAGTTTTAAGTCAAGGGTTTAAAGAGGTGTCCCACTTCGGTTATAACTATAAAGGCGACCTTAAAAAAATGTTGCCTCCTTTAAGAAAACTTGGATTAGATGTTGAGCAGAGAATGTTTGAAGTAACTAACGGAGTCAACACACAAAAAGGCCTCATTTTTCTTTTTTATCTTATACTTGGCGCATCAGGCTATTTATTGAACAAAAGAAGATTATCGCCAAAAAATATTTCCTCCTCAGTTTCAAAGATAACTGCAGGTATAACTGAAAATGAGCTTGGATCTATTAAAAAAGCGAAAAAATCTCTTTCAAAAGGAGAAAATACATTTGTTAAATACGGCATAACTGGGATTAGAGGGGAAGTGGAAAAAGGACTCCCCACTGTGATGGAACTTGGATTACCGGAATTTAAAAAAGCATATGAAAAAACTCAAGATCTAAATAAGTCTTCACTTCACGCACTTATTGCTATAATGTCAAGGGCCGAAGACACTAATATTATTTCAAGAAACGGCATTGACGCTTACTACGATGTCCAAAAAAAAGCCGATGAAATAATCAAAGCCGGCGGAGTTTTAACGACAACGGGGATGTCAAAGATATTAGATATTGAAATGGATTTTCTTAAAAGAAACATTAGCCCAGGAGGCGCAGCAGACCTTTTGAGTGCAACATTATTCTTTTATTTTCTTGATAGGGAGGTGTGAGGGATTTGATGGAATTAACACCTATTCAGACCTTTATTATTGCACTTTTATTCAGAATATCTATTCCAATATTATTATTTGTTGCAGTACTCTACTTTTATAAAAAGAAGGCTAAAAAGCAGAAATAATTTATTCCCAAAACTCTTCAATTATAAGGGAAGCCAGAAAACATAGCCCTGAATTCTTCATGCCCCAATATTTTTCTATCTGTGGCCTTGCAACGTCCAAGAGTTTTTTCAATTTTTCATTTATCAATCCATACTCGTTACTTGTAAGTTGCACAGTGCATATACGTTTTCCCAGAAATTCCATAATTTTTCCTTTTTCTATTTGGTCTTCTACCTCCTCAATAGAAATCTGGTATTCTGATGAATCTATAGCACATATAATCTCAAAAAGCAGGTTCTTAATTGCGTCACGCGGTATAGTATTGGCCATACTAGTCAAAATAAATAAAAGAAAATAGTTTATTAAGTTTATGTCTTTTGCTAGAGTCATTATGGATATTATTATAAATCCTGAAAAGTATAATTAATCGTGAATAAAAAAATTTCCATCCTTTCAATAGTTTTTACTTTTTTGTTATCTCTAGTCGGCTGTTTGTATATCGAAGAAAATAACTCTGCCCCAACCCAAACTGAAAACTCACAGCCTAAATATACCGATAAGGAGATTGAATACTTTGCTGAAATAGCCCTCGGAACTGAGTATGGCAACAATACGCAAGTCGTAAGAAAATGGAATTCAGATATAAGAATAAAAATTAATGGAAATCCAAATGAGAGAGACCTTCAGGCGCTGAATATGGTACTCTCAGAAATTAATGCGATTATTGGTGACAAGATTAATTTATCTATTGTAACAATAAATCAAAATATTGATATCAATTTTGTCCCTTTATCTGAGTTTTCTGTATGTAATGCAGCTCCTGGTAACTACGGATACTTCAACTGCAAATGGAGAAACGATGTTATTTATGAATGCGATATATGTATCGCTACTAACGATTTTCTTCTACAGGAAGAACGGTCTCATATGATAAGGGAGGAAATAACTCAGTCTCTTGGGCTTATGAAAGACTCTTTGAAATATCGTGACAGTATATTCTATGAGGGGTGGACCCAAACTCAGAAATTTTCTGAGATTGATAGAAAAATGATAGAGATTCTATATTCTGATTCAATTAGACCGGGAATGAGAAAAGAACAGGTGGAAACTATTTTAAATAAGTGATTTTCATCTACCTGTCAAGAGATTAATCGAAACTATTTTAAATGTTTTATATATAGTGTGGATATGAACTACAGATTACTCTTAGGCTGTATTAGCGTCGGATCAGGTTTATCCTTACTTTATTATAGATTTACAAATGCAATTTATTTCACCTTTTTTGAGATAGTCCTACTAGCCATGTCTCTATTTATAGGAGTATTTTTAATAGTAAAAGGGCGACAGGAATCAAGGCAGATCAAAGAATAAAGACTAGACAATTGTAAGTTGAAATATAAAAAAGTTTTAATAAAAAAATTTATTTTTCCTTGTAGAGGCCAAGCATCTTCATGAACTTTAGCATTGGTAGAGATTTTGGCAATATTGTGACTTTAGTTTCTTCGTTAGAACAATTAGTGTTTTTAAAAACTATTGTCCCTAGGCTAACTGCCCTGAAAGTTATTATATAATTTCCTCCTCCAAGGTTTTCTACATCTACCGTCTCAATAGGAGACCCCGATGGATATGGATATTTTGGGGGCCCTTTATTATAGTAGACCATACAATCATTACATCACAAGGATTTTCAAAACCTGCCCCTCCAAACAGAATAAACACTGATATTGTACCTTAAGTACAAATGTTTCCCCTACACGAACTGAAGTTTTGAATTATTATCTTATTTAAGCCTTTGTCTATCCATTTCAAAAAAGAAGTGGAGGGAGGGGGATTCGAACCCCCGAACACCTACGTGACAGGACTCTGAATCCTGCGCCTTTGGCCAAGCTCGGCAATCCCTCCTTTGAATATACTACATATTTGTTTGTGAATCAGAGTGTTTCAATCTCTCAACTTCATTCCAGAGTTTTAATCCTTCCTCGCTGCTTGGTTTTTGATAGTTAATACCATGTGGCGTAGATCTTCCTTTTTCATCAAGAGTGACGAATGTTACAAATCCATCAACAAGTTGCTCTTTTGTGAGTCTTTTGTATATCTTTGTGTATATTGTTAAGCTTGTTTTTCCAACATGTGCTAAAACCGATTCAATCTGGATGATATCTCCATTGTTTCCAGGTCTAATAAATTTCATACCATGAATTTTTATACAGACAATTCTAGAAGGATCCCCATAGACTCTTGATGCTTCAATAAAAGCCCCCTCAACAAACCACATTGAAGTCACACCAGCAAAAAGTGTACCATGATGGTTCAAATTCTCAGGTCTAACAAGTTTTGATATTGTAGTAAAATTTGAAGTATCCATAAAATCAACCTTAAAGTGGGGACACAGGGATTTGAACCCTGATCCATGGATTTCCCCATCAAACTCCAGAATTTCTTCATCGGCATACGCCATCAGTATTCTCTTTCATCTGGAAAGGATTCTGGAGTCCATGATGATGGCCTGGTTACACCATGTCCCCTTTGCGAAGCCGGGGGAGGGAGTTGAACCCTCGTAATCGGATCTGCAGTCCGAGGCCGAGCCTCTCGACAACCCCGGCGTAATCAAGATAGACTTTAAGTATTTTATAAAACTTTCGTTAAATAATTTGAAGATGAAGAAAAAAAATCATTCAAGGAAATCTTACTCTCTTTTCCTGATTCAAGGTCACGCAAGGTGACATTGCCCTCTTTTAGATCCCTTTCACCGACAATCAGAAGTGATTTTGCGCCCAATTTGTTTGCAAATTTAATCTGATTTGAAAGATTTCTGCCCATAATATCAAAATCAACTTTAAAGCCGCTATTTCTCAAGCTGGTCAATAACTTTGAAACTTCCTTTTCAACATCCCCAATAGTTGCAATGAAGAGATCAATCTCAACCTTTTCTTCAGGCCATATGTTTTTTCTTCTCATCATGAGCTCTAGTACGGCATCGCCCATACCAAATCCAACAGCAGGTATATGCTCTCCTCCGAAAAGCTCTGCGAGATTGTCATATCGCCCTCCACCAAAAAGGGCCCTAAACTCTCTTTTTCTATCATGGACTTCAAAAACCATGCCTGTATAATAGTCAAGACCTCTTACAATCGATGGGTCGAAAGTGATAAATTTATCGTAACTTCTATCACTTAGATTTTGCGCAATTTTCTTCAGGGACTCGATAACTTTTGATATACCATCCCCAGTGTAGGATTTTGATAATTTTTCAATCGATTTTAAGAAGTCACCCTTTGAACTGAGAAAAGTCTCTATTTGTTCAATTTGTTCGCTGTCTAACTTAAGGGCCATTAACATTTCTTTAAAGTCCCTTTCGCTCACCTTCTCTCTCTTATCAATAATTTTAAGGATATCCTGGTAATTTTTTATTCCAATATTTAATAGGAACTCCTGGAGCATGCGCCTGTCAGATATCCTGACTTCAATGTCTGATTCGTCAAAACCTAAATCACAAAGTAGTTTTATTGCACAGGATATAACTTCAGTGTCAGCTCTAGGGTCTTCTGAGCCAAATATATCAATATTTAACTGATAGAACTCTCTTAACCTCCCACTCTGTGGCCTTTCATATCTCCATAACCTTGGTATAGAATACCACTTGACTGGGAATGAAAGCTCTTTTGCCCTAGATACTAAAACTCTGACTACTGAAGGTGTAAGTTCTGGGCGCAAAGAGATCATTCTTCCGCCTTTGTCTTCGAAAGCATAAAGTTCTTCAATGATCTCTTCACCGCTTTTTATAGAATAAAGTTCAAATAGTTCGATTGCCGGTGTATCTGTTTCAAAAAATCCAAATTCCTCTACACTTTTTTGTATAGATGAAAATACTTTCTTTCTTGCAGCCATTTCATTTGGAAGAAAATCCCTAGTTCCTCTCAAGCGTTCGAACATCTTTGCACCCAGGTTAAAAATTTAAAGCAATTTGCTGATTGATTTACCTTGCTCTATAGCCTCTCTGATTATTGCCTCCCTTTTAAGAGTTTCTTCAGCAATATGAATGATATCTTCAACTTTCTCCTTTGGAATGACAACGAGGCCATCATCATCGCCTACTACCCAGTCCCCTGGATTTACAATGACCCCCCCACAGACTACCGGGACATTTATCTCTCCAAGTCTTGTTGCAGTACCTGCTCTTGTTACTATACCTCGGCAGAATACAGAGAGCCCCTCTCCCTTTATGCTCTTGACATCCCTTATGGCTCCATCAACAACTACTCCACTAACCCCTTTTAGTTTAGCCTGCATTGCCATAAGGTCCCCGAATAGAGAATATTTTGTAATTCCGCCGCCGTCAATCACTAAAACTTGTCCTTGAGAAATCTCTTCAAGAGCTTTTAGTGCTGTAAGCATATCACCTGGACAGCATTTTGCAGTGAATGCTGGGCCACAGAGAAAGTCGCCTTCCTTGATAGATTTTATAGATTCATCAACTGAACCTCTTTTCCGTAGGGCATCATTGATAGAAGCTGCGTCAAGAGATCTCAATTTCTTCTCTATCTCTTCCCTTTTCGTATCTATCTACCCCCTCACATATATTATTTTATCCTTCTTCAATTCCTCTATCTTTTCTTTAGAGTACCCCAATACGTTGGATAATACTTCTTCAGTATTTTCCCCCAATGCAGGTGGGCGTACGTGATCTTTACACGGCGTAAGTGGTAAATTTAGAGGACTGTTTGCAGTTACCATCTTTCCTGCAATAGGGTGATCAAATTCAAAGAGCATCTTCCTATATTTTGTGTTTGGGTCATTTATTACTTTATCAATTGTATTTACAGGGCCACATGGAACGCCGGCATCAGTTATTATTTTGACTAGCTCTTCAGTAGTATGCTTTTCTGTCCAGCCTTCAATGATCTTCTTCAGCTCGGCCTGATTTTTTGTTCGTGAATCGTTATTTTTGAATCTTTCAGCCATTAACAATAAATTAAACTCAGGGATACTCTTACAAAACATCTCCCATAAATGGTCATTTCCTATACCTATAACCATGTGCCCATCACTGGTCTTAAAGACATCAAAAGGGGTAAGGCTTGGGTGTCTTGAGCCAATCCTCTGAGGTATTTCTCCTGAAACTGTATACCTAACTGCAGCATTTTCTAAAATTGCAATAATGCAGTCAACCATTGCTGTGTCTATGTACTGGCCTTGGCCATTTTTATCCCTTGTTCTCAAAGCCCCAAGTATGGCAATAGCAGAAAACATGCCTGAAATTATATCTGCAAGTGATGACCCAACTCTTGTTGGAGGCTTATCAGGGTAACCTGTTATACTCATTAACCCACCATAGGCTTGTGCAATAATATCATATCCGGGCCTTCCAGGATATACTGAGTCATTTCCGAATTGTGATATTGTGGCGTATATTATTCCGGGATTTATCTTTTTGACATTTTCATATGAAAATCCAAGCTTATCCATTGTTCCAGGTCTAAAGTTTTCCGTGATTACATCACATATTTTTATAAATTCCCTAACGATTTCTTTTCCCTTTTCTTCTTTTAGATTAATAACAATGCTTTTTTTGTTCCTGTTAATGCTCATAAAGTAAGCACTTTCTCCGTTTTTGTAGGGTCCGAATTTTCTAGAGTCATCGCCGTCACTCTTTTCAATTTTTATAACCTCAGCCCCGAGATCACTTAGTATCATGGTACAGTATGGCATCGCAAGTACATGGCTTAGATCCAATATCCTTACTCCTTCTAATGGCCTCATTTATCCACCTCGCTAAAATTAAATAATGAAAGGATCACAACAATTTCCTCAACAGATGGATTACCATCTATTTCAATTGAGCGACATTTGTCCTTTTTTTCATCTTTTTTGTCTATTATCTCATCCATTGACATATTAATAAACTTTTCCCATTTATTTTGTGTCTATTACAAAGAGAAGTTCGCCCTTTTCGACAATCATTCCTTCGTGAACCGATATCGTTGATAATAAACCTGATTCCGGAGCATGTATTTCTGTTTCCATCTTCATTGCGATTAATGTCATTATGGAATCTCCCCTAACTACTCGCTCTCCAGCTTTCTTTCCTAACTTAAGGACAATACCGCCGACCAAAGAATCAACATAAACAATATCGTTCTCTTTTCTATATTGATTTTCACTCTTCTTTTTTTGCACCTTTTTTAAAACAGAAACTTCATAGATTAATTCATCATAGATTACCTGGTACTCGCCATCAGCTACCTTATTCAATTTAATAAGATGTTCTTTATCGTCAATTTTTATTTTAAATTCATCCATTTAAATCAAGCTAGAGCGGCTATTAAGACTCCAGCCGCAACAGCTGTACCTATAACCCCTGCAACATTAGGCCCCATGGCATGCATTAAAAGGTGATTTTGTGGGTCTTCCTTAAGTCCCATCTTCTGGACCACTCTTGCAGCCATTGGAACAGCTGAAACACCTGCAGCACCTATCATTGGATTTATCTTTTCCTTTAGGAATAGATTCATTATTTTGGCAGCAATTACTCCTCCGCAAGCAGCAGCAAAGAAAGCCACAATGCCAATTAGAAATATTTTAATCGTCTGTATGTTAAGAAAGCTTTCAGCACTCATTACACTTCCTACTGAAAGCCCCAATATAATAGTCACAATATTTAGAAGTTCTTCACTAGCGCCTTTTGCAAGCCTCTGAGTAACACCACTTTCTCTAAACAGATTTCCAACAAACAACATTCCTACTAATGGAATAGCCTTAGGAACTAAAAGCCCAGTTACAATCGCACCAACAATTGGAAACAGTACTTTTTCCTTCTTGCTAACACTTCTCATCTGGACCATTCTAATCATTCTTTCCTTCTTAGTAGTTGTCAATCTGATTGCTGGCGGTATTATCAAAGGAACTAAAGACATGTATGAGTATGCCGCAACAGCTGTTGCACCCAGAAGTTCAGGCGCAAGGACTGTTGTAACATAGATTGTTGTTGGCCCATCAGCACCGCCTATAATCCCAATTGAGGCAGCTTGGTCTGAAGTAAAACCTAGAATAATAGATCCAACAAGTGCAATAAAGACCCCTATCTGTGCAGCAGCACCCAAAAGAAAAGTCTTAGGATTTGAAAGAAGCGGCCCAAAATCAGTCAGAGCTCCTATCCCCATGAATATGATACTTGGAACTATTTCATTTGCAATTAGATATTTGACAAACAGCCCAAAAACCCCACCTATTGCATTGGGATCAGATATCCCTGTTAGAGGTAAATTAGACAAGATTGCACCAAATCCTATTGGCACAAGTAACAACGGTTCAAATCCCTTATTGATACCAAGGTAGACAAGTATGCAGCCTACTATAATCATAGCTACGTTTCCAGGCGTTAAAGCAAAAATCCCGCTTGTGGTCTGAAATACTTCAATAAATGTTCCTACAACGTCAATCAATCAAATCACCTTTAACCTATAATAAATAGGACATCACCTGAATTAATGGACTGACCAGGATTTACATGTATATTCAAAATTTTGCCTGCAGTAGGAGAAGATATTTCATTTTCCATCTTCATTGATTCAACTATCATTACCACATCCCCTATACTCACTGTGTCGCCAACCTTTTTCTTAAGTGAAAGAACGGTTCCCGCCATTACAGCCTTAACTTCTTCGCCTTTTCCCTTTGAAACAGGGGTAGAAGGTTTGGGGGCTTCTGGGGGTGGAGAATAAACTTCAGTTTTAGGTTTTGGTGTAGGGGCTGGACTCTTAATCCCAAGTACTTCTTCAATTGATAAGTTCAGAGTTTTATCGCCCAATTTCATCTCTAAATTTCCTCCGCCTAAATCCTCTATATCAACCTGATAATCCTTGCCATTAATCTTAACATTGTATTTTGCCATTATATCCCCTCTATCATTTCTCTTCTACCTAAAACTTTCCAGTTTTCATTAGGTTTTGAAAGAGATATTACTGGAACTTCACTCTTAAAACAATGCATATAGGCTACAGCAATCATAGCCATAACCTCTTCATAATCGTTTTCCGCTTTGGATATATCCTCAACTTTTATTTCTTCTTCAGAAGAGTTATTCTTTTTTTCATCATTTTTAGTAATAGACCTACCGATTATAGTAATAATCGAGGATAAAATAATAAGAACCAAAAACGTGATCCCCATTCCAACAATTACGAGTTCCAATCCAAGAAACAGTTCGATCATATCTACCATTACTTTCACCTAGAACGGAATTATTCCGTGTTTTTTCTTGGGGAGTACTTCCTTCTTTGACTGGTATACTCTAAGAGAATTTATTAGTACAGTTCTTAGATTCTTTGGATCAACAACATCGTCGATATAGCCACGTGCGGCTGCCATGTAAGGATTTGCAAATTTCTTTTTGTAGTCTTCACTTAATTCATCAGTTTTCTTAATAGGGTCCTTAGCCTCAGATATTTCTTTTCTAAAGATTATTTCGCACGCTCCTTTTGGCCCCATAACTGCAATCTCTGCAGTAGGGAGAGCATAAACTGCATCAGCCCTTAAATGTTTTGAAGCCATAGCTATATATGCCCCGCCGTAGGCCTTTCTCACAATCACTGTGATTAATGGGACTGTGGCTTCAGAGTATGAATATAACAACTTCGCACCGTGTCTAATAATTCCTCCGTGCTCCTGGTCCAATCCGGGCATATAACCTGGCGTGTCAACAAAAGTTAATATAGGAATGTTAAAGGCATCGCAGAATCTGACAAATCTTGAAGCCTTGTCAGAAGAATTAATATCCAGAACACCTGCAATATGGCTTGGATTGTTAGCTACTATACCAACGACCTTTCCGTCAAGCCTCCCAAATCCAACTATAATATTTGGTGCATAAAGTGGATGAATTTCGTAAAATTCATTATTATCCAAAACTGCTTTTACAACTTGGCTCGCATGATATCCTTTGTTCGAATCTTCTGGTATTATTGAATAGAGTTCAGGAGTTTGTCTCAATGGGTCATCATTTGGCTCAATCGATGGGGGGTCTTCCATATTGTTTGAAGGCAAATAACTGAAAAGATTTCTTATGAGATTCAAAGTATCCTCATCATTTTTACCAACTCTATGGGCCAAACCACTCTTACTTTCGTGGACATGGGGACCACCAAGCTCCTCAAAAGTAACATCCTGGTGCAACACAGTCTTTACAACTTGAGGCCCAGTTATGAACATATAACTTGTATTATCAGTCATGAAAACAAAATCTCCTATAGAAGGAGAATAAACAGCTCCCCCGGCACAAGGTCCCATGATGGCTGTTATTTGGGGAATCACTCCAGATGCAATAGTATTTCTGTAGAAAATATCTCCATATCCTTTGAGCGAATCAACACCTTCTTGGATCCTTGCCCCACCAGAATCGTTTATTCCTATCACAGGCGCGCCAACTTTCATTGCTTGGTCCAAGAGATAGCTTATCTTGAAGGCATGAGCTTCTCCCAAGGATCCACCCATTACTGTGAAGTCTTGAGAAAAAACATAGACAAGCCTCCCTTCGATTGTACCGAAGCCTGTGATGACTGCATCTCCAGGTAGCTCCGTTTTGTCGAGACCAAAATCAATTGCTCTGTGTTTCATCAATCCATTTATTTCAACAAAGCTTCCCTTGTCAAGGAGTATGTCTAGCCTTTCTCTTGCAGATAGTTTCCCCTTTGCATGTTGGGATTCAAGTTTTTCTTTTCCGCCACCCATCTTTAACTTGTCTTTCTTTTCTTTTAGATCTTTTATCATGCCTTCAATGGCCATAAAAACCCTCATTTGTCTTTAATTTCCCCATAGTCCGTTGATTCATCAATACTTTCTCTGTTTCATTACTTATCTCAATTTGTTTAAAAACTTTCGGGTAATTGTAATCATCGTTTTACTAGTTGGTATTTATTGATATTTTTGTATTGCAGATTGGACATTTTTCATCAACTAGATTAATTTCTACTTTATAATTTCTTTTGACAACAATACTCTTGCATTTTGGACAAAACGTATCACTGTTCGCAGCCACATTTCCGAGGTATACATATTTTAGTTTCTTTTCTGCTATTTCCTTTGCCCTATATAGAGTATCTGTAGGGGTAGGTTTTATCTCCATTTTATACATTGGCCTATAAGCAGAAAAATGCAATGGGATATCGTCACTTAAATTTGAAACAAAATCTACAAGTTTTCCAATATCTTCATCAGAATCATTTAGAGTTGGGATCAATAGATTTGTTATCTCTATATGGGTTATTTTAAAAGAAGTCTTAATAGTTTCAAGAACTGGGTTAAGTCTTCCTCCACAAATGTTTTGGTAAAATTCATCTGAAAATGCTTTAAGATCTATATTCATTGCATCAATGTACGGCAAAGCTTCCTTCAAAGGCTTTGGATTTATGAATCCATTTGTAACCCAGATATTTTTGATGTCATTTTCTTTTGCTATCTTTGAAGTGTCCATTAAATATTCGTAGAATATCGTTGGCTCTGTGTAGGTATAAGATATAGACTTACAATCATAGGTTTTTGCTAGTTCAACTATCTTGTTAGGTTTTAGAAAATGATCACCTATGTCAGATGGCGTTGATTGAGAAAGATTATAATTCTGACAGTTCTGACAGAATAAATTACATCCAGGTGTTCCAAATGAAAGTGAATATGATCCAGGATAAAAATGATAAAGAGGCTTTTTTTCTACAGGGTCCACATGGAAATAAAGCTTTTCTGAATCACTCTCTCCATAAACAAGGGTATTTAGTTTCCCATACAGATTTATCCTTGTTCTGCATTTACCTCGCTCATTTGGAGGTATCAAACAGACATGTGGGCACAATAAGCACCTCGTGTTCTCATCTTCTTTCTGGTAAAAGAGTGCCTCTCTCATGCTTGAAATATTGAGTTAATACTATTTTAATTTATCTAAAAAAGAAAATTATTTTTTAGAGGATTTTACTTTTTCAAGTGCTTCTTTAAAGTCTTCATTAGTTACGTATTCGGTCTTATCGAGTCCTTTTCTTATGGCATTGAGTCCTGCTTCCCTAGCAAGGGACTTTATATCTGCACCTGTAAATCCTTCAGTTTGATCCACTAGGCCATTTATGTCGACATCTTTTAGTGGCATCCCTTTGGTATGAATCTTCAGAATATCATGTCGTGATTCTTCATCTGGCAAAGGTATTTCGACTATAACGTCAAATCTTCCAGGTCTAAGTAGGGCCTCATCCAGAATATCTGGCCTGTTTGTAGCTGCTATTACTATCACTCTTTCCAAGGATTCAACACCATCCATCTCCGTCAACAGCTGATTTACCATTCTTTCAGTCACCTTTGCTCCTGTTTCCTGACCTCTTTTAGGTGCAATTGAATCGATTTCATCGAAAAATATTATAGAGGGTGCTACTTGCCTTGCCTTGCTGAAAATCTTCCTAATTCCTTTCTCACTTTCACCGACCCATTTTGATATCAGCTCAGGACCTCTAATTGCTATAAAGTTAGCCTCACTTTCAGTGGCAACAGCCTTTGCAAGAAGAGTCTTTCCACACCCTGGCGGTCCAAAGAGAAGAATTCCTTTTGGCCCTTCAACATTTATTTTTTTGAATACGTCGGGATATTTTAGTGGCCACTCCACAGCTTCCTGTAATCTCTGTTTTACTTCTTTTAAGCCTCCGACATCACTCCATTTTATTGTTGGCACTTCAACTAAAGCTTCCCTCATTGCAGATGGCTCAACTTCTAAAAAAGCTAGATCGAAATCATTCTTTGTCACTTCAAGCCTGTTTAGAATTTCAGGAGAAATTTCAATGTCACCCCCACTGAGATCTGGGAGCACTCTTCTAATAGCCTTCATACCTGCTTCTTTACACAAGGCTTCAAGATCTGCGCCACTGTAACCATGGGTTTTTGACGCATAATATGATATATTTACATCTTGAGTTATTGGCATACCTCTAGTATGAACCTGGAGAATTTCCTTTCGGTCATTTATATCTGGAACACCAATTTCGATTTCCCTGTCAAATCTCCCTGGTCTCCTCAATGCCGGGTCAATAGTATCTGGCAAGTTTGTCGCTGCGATTACCACTACCTTGCCTCTTGTCTTAAGTCCATCCATTAATGTCAGAAGCTGAGAAACTACCCTTCTTTCAACTTCCCCTTTAGATTCTTCTCTTTTTGGGGCAATTGCATCGATCTCATCTATGAATATTATGGCCGGCGAATTTTCACTAGCATCTTCAAAGACCTTCCTAAGATTCTCTTCAGATTCGCCATAGTATTTACTCATTATTTCCGGACCATTAATAGAGGTGAAGTAAGCGTTGATCTCATTTGCAAGTGCCTTTGCTAGGAGAGTTTTACCTGTTCCAGGAGGGCCGTAAAGTAAAACTCCTTTTGGGGGGTCGATACCTAGTTTCGAAAAAACCTCTGGATGCTTCATGGGCATCTCAATCATTTCTCTAACTTTTTGGATTTCATCCCTAAGACCGCCTATGTCCTCATATGTGACATCAGGCATTTTTGATATCTCAGATTCTGACACAGGTTTAGAGGATATTATTATTTTTGTTGAAGGAATTACCTTTAGAATACCACGAGGATTTGTTTTTGTAACAACAAATGGAAGGCTTCTGTTAAAGATTTCAAATACAAAAACATTATTTTGAACAATCGGGATATCTGAGAACTTTTCTTTGAAATATGGTGTAAGGTCACCTGAAAATTGCATATCAGCCTGCATTGGGGCAAGAGTAATCGCTTTTGCATCCTTAACTTCTGCTCTTGAAATACTAACTCTATCTCCGAGTAATGCCCCAGAGTTCTTCCTGAGTATGCTGTCCATTCTAATTATTCCAGAACCCTCTTGGGTATCAGGCAGGGCCTTTGCAGCTGTTATTTTTTCTCCTTTAATTTTAACAATCTCGCCGTAATTAAGATACATCTTTCTCATTGCATCGGGGTCAATTCGTACAATACCCTTACCCACATCAAGCTTTTCTGCGCTCCCTACAACAAGATCCATTTCATTATTTTCTTTCATTTTACATACCTCATTAATATATTAACATTAAGTTAACCTAATATTAAGTGAAAGTAACTATTTATAAATTTAACGGTTAAGAAAATAAAAACTATTTATCAGGAAAACAGCTATTCATCGTAGTCTTCAATCTTTTTGGCAAAATCATTAGTATTGTAGGATCGTGGACTATCATCTGCTTCAAATGATGAGCTATCTATATCTACGTGTGAAGGTCTTTTTCTATTAATTCTATTTTTAAAAAAATCGTCACTGTCGTTTCGTCTTATTTCGAAAAGATCACTTTCATTAAATACTTTTTTTTCGATCTCTTCTATCTCTGCATAGATAATATCAAGATTATGTTTGATTCGTCTGATTGACTCCTTTAGAGTTTCAACTTCATAGACGCCTTTCTTCTTGTCTTCATCGAAAAGGAAGTTCATAAAGTCACCAATAGAGCTTCTAAACTTGAATTTAAATATATATTGCTAAGAACTAAAACTTTTTAATTCATATGGGCATATAACTTAAATGAAAAAAGATATTTCAGCTCTTGATATTCTAGCTATGCCTGTAATTCTATTTCATACTATTCTTCTCATATTGAACGTTTCCCACCTTCCTGCAGATCAGAAAGATTGGTCATATCGCCTGATGAAAAAGGAAAGAAGATACTTGAGAGTTCATCTATAATCTTGAGAAATAAATCCCAGAATATTTACTATGTCGAAGGCCAAGAAATGGCAAGAGTTAAAGAAAAACTATTGGCGTTGGCCCAATTATACGAGAGGGGGATATTGGAGGGGCTCTAATAATTCTAGAGGGCATATGATCACATCCAACCTTTTCTTTTAAAGTAGTAAATCATTGACAATCCAATTGTAAACATTATTAGAAGTACAGAATAATATCCATAAGGCGACTTTAATTCAGGCATAAAATCAAAGTTCATCCCATATATACCTGTTATTAGGGTCAAGGGCATCATTATTGTTGCAATTATCGTCAAGACTTTCATTATCTCATTTAATTTGTTTGAGGTATAGGATAGATAAGTGTCCTGTATTCCTATTAGTGAGTCTCTCATTGAATCAAGCGAATCAAAGATACTTATGATGCTATCGTAATTGTCTCGGAAATAGATTTTAGTTTCATCCGAAACAAACATGGATTCTTTTCTTAATAGGCCCAATAGCTCTTCTCTCTCTGAAACAACTATCCTTTTGAAAAGAGAAACATCCCTCTTAAGTTCAATGACCTTCATTATGCACTCCTTGTCTCCTTCATTGAATAGTTTATCTTCAGTTTCCTCTAAAGTCAAATCAAGCTTATCAAGAATTAAAAAATAGGAATCTATAATCCTGTCCATTATAACGTGTAATAGAAAGTCCGGCCCTTTGTTCAGTATTTTTAATAAAGCTTTCTCGTCATTTTTTATTTTTTCTAGGATTTTAATCTCTTTTCTTAAGTCCTTTGTTATTATGTAATTATTGCCGATGACAATGTCATATTCATATTTGTTAATCCGTATATCCATGAATAGATTATAGAGGACAATGAAATTATAGTTTTCAAAAACTTCTATCTTTACCCTTGTCCCTTCATCCCTTAAGTCTTCTAAAGTAACGGGGTGCAAGTCAAATATATCCCCTAGATATGAGATTTCTTCATTAGTTGAATCAACTAGGTCGATCCATAATCCTATACCCTTGCCAACTAAATCTTTTAGTTTATCTGCAGATACTATTTCTCTTTGTATGCCCTCTTCAAGATAAAACACTTCAAACATTACTCTGTATTACGGGCAAGATGTTTAAATTAGTTATTATTCAAAACTCACCTTCAAGCTTCAAAATAACTCTCCTAAAAATACCTTTTAGAGTATAAACTTCCCTCTGGGTATTAAATCCTCTTGCTAAAACATGCTTAAAGACCGTCAAAGCATTGTCTCTTCTATATTCCCGCTCCTCTACACGAGTTAGTATCTTTTTGAAATCTTCAATCAATAGATCTTTTTCTATTATCTCTTTTCCTTGAAGCGGGTCTGTTTTTATAGAGCATTTCACTTTGAATATTTCATAGAGTATTATGCCAAGTGCGTGAGAAACGTTCATTGTTGGATATCTTTTATCTGTCGGGATTGTAGTCATTGTATCACACATTTCAACTTCTTCATTTCTAAGACCACTACTTTCCCTACCTATGACTATACCTATTCTAAACTCGTCTGCTATTTTCTTGGCAAGGCTTTCAACAGGAGTATAATTTCTTAGCACGCCTCCACTTGTATTTGCACTTGTCGCAACTGACACATCAACAAATTTTAAGGCCTCCTCTAAACTTCCCGTAATCGTTGCAGATTTTAATATATCTTCAGCATGGACCGCTAATTTGTATGCCTCTCCATCTATCTCAACCGGATTGACTAAAATAAGATGGTAAAAACCAAAATTTTTCATAACCCTTGCAACGCTCCCGATGTTACCTGAAGACTCGGGCTCTACAAAAATTATATAAAACATCAAGTGAAGAGATATTAACGGAAAGATAAAGTTTTGGGTGCATGCATGGAAACATCCCTGGGAGTCGACATAATCTCCCGCGACCCAAGAATTTATGCTATGGTCATAATTTCTAGGGAAGGAAATAGATTCACAACTGTTTTGAAGGAAAGTGGGTCAAGGCTTAAACTTTTGAAACTGATAAAAAACTACTCGCCCCTCTACATGGGAATCGATTCTACCGAAGAATTCACTAAAAATGACCTGGAAAAACTTTCAAAATATGTTCCAATAGTACAAGTTACTGGTAAGTTTGGAGATTTTACATCTTTACCCATACTTGCAAAAAGGCACAGGATTACCCTAAATCCAAAAAATCCCTTTGATGAAGCATATGCACTTTCTAGATTGCCATTTGAAGGGGTCGGTTACAAATTAAAGATGTATGAAGATGAAACTGAAATATTAGTATCAAGTGGCAGAAGCCTTGGGAGGGGGGGATATTCTCAAGGCAGATACCAGAGAAGAACCTTTGCCCTTATTAAATATAAAGTGAGAGACATCGAAAAGGAACTTTCAAACGAAGGATTTAACTTTGATGTTGATATAGTGGAACGAGAAGGAGGTTTTTCAAAAGGCACCTTCAAAGTCTACTCAAACTTCGAAAATATTCCAATCAAGAGCAGCAGGGGCGATATAAGGATAGAGGTAAGACCACTTAAAAAGAGCTCTATTGAGTATGAAGCACTTGAAAAAAAAGTTGAAGGTTCCAATATTAAAGACAAGTATGTAATTGTGGGGGTAGACCCTGGAACAACAGTTGGCTTGTCTGTCCTTGACCTAGAAGGAAATGTTATTGCAATCACATCAAAGAGAAGTTTTTCAATGTCAAATGTCAAGGAAGAAATAAGAAAGTACGGTTATCCTTTGATATTTGCATCTGATGTAAATCCGCCTTCGGGATTTATTGAAAAAATGAGTACCTCTTTTGATTCTATTCTTTATGTCCCATCAATATCAATTCCTATCAAAGAAAAAAATGAGCTATCAAAGGGTCATGAAGCAACAAATGCCCACGAAAGGGACGCCCTTTCAGGGGCTCTAAAAGCCTATTTGCACTACAAGAACAAATTTACTCAGATAAAATCTAAGATACCTCCTGAACTTTCGCCATATAGCTCAAGGATAATAGGTGAAGTCATTAAAGGCATGCCAATAAAAGATGCATTTGAAAAAGTCAAAGACGATATGGCAGAAAAGCAAGACGAAGTGAAGATTGAGCAAAGAAATCCAGAAGAAGTAATACTCGAGCAGTCAAAAATAATTGATAATTACAAAGAAAAACAGAGCACCCTACGAAAAGATTTTGAAAAATTAGAAGCTGAGAACATTGATCTAAAGAATAAACTTCAAGAAAAAGACTCAGCAATAATATCTCTTGAAAGAAAACTTTTTGATATACTAGGCAGCCAAAAAAAAGAAGCGTTGAAGGATAACGTCATAAAAACTAAGAATTTTGAGATTACTTCATTAAGAAAAGCTGTTGAAGTATTAAAAAGTAGGGTAAATATTTTGACTGAGGAAAACAAGAGATTGAAGGAATTAAAACCTCTAATGGAGTCAGAGGACATAATTATCGGTAAAGTCTTGTCTATTTTTTCTATTGACGGTATTAGAAATCTTGTGAAAAATCAAGATCTTATGGAAGAGGATGTCGTTTACCTAAAGGATGCCACAGGAGGAGGCGCTGAAGCTGCAAAGATGTTATCAGAGATTAAAATCAAAGCTGTTTTGATCTCAGGTAAGATATCTCACCAGGCCCAGGAGGAGTTTATCGTTGGTGAAATTCCAATAATAGATTCGAAAGATATAAAAATGGAGGCAATTTCGAAGTTCGTTATACTCGATAAAGAAAGCTTTGATTTAGTCTATAAAAGGGAAAAAGAAATATTAATGGCCTTTAAAAAAGAAAGAGAGTCAAATAAACTTCTTAAAGTTATTGAAGACTACAAAGAACAAAGAAAATCAGATTATAAGGCTTAATTTGAATTATTACTTATACCAAAAGCTATATAAATGTTACGGTTGCTTTAAATAATATGGAAAAAACTGAGACACAGAAAGTTCATGCTTGCCCAGAGTGCGGGAGTCATAAACTTATCCGGGACTATTCTAGAGCAGAAGTTACATGCGACGAATGCGGTCTTGTAATTTCAGAGGATATTATTGATACGGGTCCTGAATGGAGAGCTTTTGACCATGAACAAGGAGAGAAAAGAGGTAGGGTAGGAGCACCAATGACCTACACTATCCATGATAAGGGTCTTTCCACCATGATTGACTGGAAAAACAAAGATATCCACGGTAGGGATATCAGTGCCGGCAGGAGAGCCCAGATATATAGAATGAGAAAATGGCATAAACGAATTAAAGTTGCAGATGCCAAAGATAGAAATTTAGCTTTCGCTTTAACTGAACTTGATAGACTCTCTTCTCACTTGCACCTACCAAGAAATATTAGAGAAGGTGCAGCAATGGTTTACCGAAAAGCAGTTGATAAGAGACTTATTAGAGGTAGATCAATAGAGTCAGTGACATCCGCATGTATTTACATTGCTTGCAGGGAATATAAAGTACCTAGAACTTTGGATGAAATTGTAGAGCATTCTAGAGTAGACAAAAAAGAGATAGGCAGAAGCTACAGATTTATAACAAGAGAACTTGAGATAAAACTTTATCCAACAAGCCCGGTGGACTATATCCCAAGATTTGCCACCGAGTTAGGACTTTCAGGAAAGGTCCAGAGAAAAGCCCAGGATATCTTAGAAGGCGCAATAAAAGTCGGTCTTACATCAGGAAGAGGCCCAACAGGCGTCTGTGCAGCAGCGATATACCTTGCAGCCATAATGGAGGGTGAAAGAAGGACCCAAAAGGCTGTTTCAGAGGTTGCAAAGGTCACAGAAGTAACTGTTAGGAATAGATATAAAGAAATTATAGAGAAATTGGGTATTGATGTTAAGATTTAAAACATAAATCTTTATATAGTGGTAAGGCCACTGTATGTATGCGCTGGCGATAACCTATGAATGATGAAGAAATGGATATTTTTTGGAGGCTGAAGCGTTTAGAGGAAAAGAAAAAGCTAATTCAAGAGCGATTTACAAACAATAGTGAACCTGTAAAGCATTCTGCACCCAGAAAATCAGCAAGTAATGATAGAACATCAAGTTATTCTATACCAGAGATTCGTTCTAATACTTTTTATCAAGCTTATAAAGAAAAACATGACCGAGTTTTAAGGAGACGTCCAGATCCTGACCCGGTCAATGAAGTATCTCAGAAAGTACCTGTAACTGAGAAACAAAGAACGACGAACATTGATAATAAAAATAGAAAAAACTTTACTTTGAAACCTGATATAAACTGGTTTAAAGTTTCTGTTGTTCTCTCTCTTCTTCTCTCAGTTGTTGTAGTGACTTCTTTTTCACTTTATGGTGCTAATAGGCAAATAGACACAAATCTAGGCACAAAAGAATCTTACATATTTGAACTTGAAAAGCAGAATCAGACGCTTTTAAAGGAAAATTTAACGCTAAAGGAATTAAACGACAGCCTTAACCTGAGAAATGATATGTTAAGAGACCAGTTAGTAGAAGCAAGAAACTCTATGTATAAACTTCAGAGCACTTACCAAAACCAATTGATTAATGAAGAGTATGCCATGTTCCTGGCCCTAGAATTTGTAAATAATCAGGCAAGTAAGAACCTACCTGTAGAGTGTGGAACAACAACTCCTCAAGTTGTAAGGGTATACTACGAAAAGGCAACTATTAACAAAATCAATAAAACTTTTGAAATAACTATGCCATGTGACCTAAAATATCAATCTGTTACAAGATACAATTGCTACATAGAAATGGATGAGTCAGGGAATATAATCCACTGGAACTGGCAAAAACCTTCTTAACAAGAATCCGATATTATCTCAAAATCTGATTCTCCATATTTCAGATTTTTTAATTCTTCCTCTGTGAGTGATTCCTTTATGGCCTTATCAGATGCAATCGCACTGTAACCCAGAGGATCTTCTAATATTATACAGACAGTTTCTTCGCCTTCAATTAGCTTATTTATTCTATCAATTAGTTCTTGGCCGTTCTTTTTTTCTTCATCTTGCCCCATCTTCATGCCCATACTGATAACCTTTGATATTCTGGAAAGAAGTCCCTCCACGTTACTTATATAGCCCTCAGATAAAGGTCCAGGTTCAACGATTACACCAAGTTCAGGGATCTTGATGGTGCAGGTGCTAGATTTGACAATTCTTATACTCACATCACATGCAGATTCAACATTTAAAGAATATCTTGATGGTTCTTTCAACTCTATGGGCATAATGTCTGCTCTTCTGTAACCACAGTTACTACAAAGAATAGTAAAATCTAGAACTTCTCCAAAATAGGGGATAGAAATAACAGTATTGTTAACCCTAAGAGTCTTCTTATTGCACGACGGACAATAATCGCATTCTACGTTCTCATTATTCATGTGATCTTACAATCTTGACAGATGCAGGGGCTATTAAAATCTTTCGCTCACTAATGCCAGCTATATCCCCGCCAATACCTCTTAGGATTCCTTTGATCTGATCAACGGCCCTCTTAAGTTCAAGCGGTTCCCTTTCTGCCAAAAGACCGATATCAACTATTAGAATATGTCCCTCTGAGAGTTGTTTAGAAATATCCCTTATATCCCCAAGGCCTCTTAGCTTCAAAGATTTTACATAAACGACTCCATAATCCATGAAATCGTTTCTCTTAAGTACCTCTTCTTCGTAAGGAATTGATTCTACTTCTCTAATAGCCCTAGGTGACTCTGACTTTTCGCCTTCAGCCCATGATTCGTCTTCCGCATACTCATCGTCTTGATAATATTCTTCAGGATAGTAGTTTTCATCGTACTCGCCGTAGTCCTGACTATCGTCCCTACCAAACAGTTTATTGAGTCTTCTCATAACACCATCTCCTTCTGGAGCCCATATTAATCATTAATATTAACGCTAGCTATTAATATGTAACTAACCCTTTTTATAGTTTTCGCTTACAACAGCAGTTAAAAAAGTTTAACTATTGTTAAACAATAGTTATTATCTATTTTTTTTCTAATTTTTTTGATTGTGTGTATGCACATTTCCCACATACAAATCTGTCCTTGTGGTCGGCCATAAATGTGCCAGGACCGCATCTGGGGCAGTAAGGGTTCTTCTT
Organism: Methanofastidiosum sp.; assembly: GCA_020854815.1. NCBI lineage: Archaea > Methanobacteriati > Methanobacteriota > Candidatus Methanofastidiosia > Candidatus Methanofastidiosales > Candidatus Methanofastidiosaceae > Candidatus Methanofastidiosum > Methanofastidiosum sp. Next base: position 54,777 of record JAHKLW010000035.1, read on the forward strand.
AATTACTTTGTCTCCTTCAACAGTGTACATTGATGGCATTAATTTTCCTCCTTCTCCACAATCAAGCCGTTTCTTTTCAATATATGTTTCTGTTCGACCTTCATCAGAGTTTTCGTGTCACTGTATACGAATATCTTAGCAACGGATTCTTCCTTACCATATCCAGTTTCAATGGATCTTACTACAAAGGAATCCATTTTGAAGCTCTTTAAAGCAGACAACTTATCTCTAACTTCTGATACCTTAGGAGTTCCACCATCATGAATTACCTTAACTTCTAATTCTTTTCTGTTGAATAGTGGGTTTTCTCTCTCGTTTACGATCGTTAATTCCATAGATCTCCCTCCATCTCATTCAAATATCCTGATATCTCCTTTTTTTTATTTTCTGTTACTTCAATAATCACAACTCCCCTCTCGGGCTGACCATAAAGTACTACAGTATCCCCATCTCCGTGGAGAACTGCAGGCATAACTGCCAAATCTTCTTCTCCCTCTACCAATATTTTTTTAAACCTTTTGGTCCTGTCCTTAAAAAATCTCTCAATAGCCACCCAAAGCTCTCCTGTAATCTCTGATTGAGGATTTTCAACTGTAACTGTGTTATCACACTCAATACAATCGTCTATTTCGGCTCTTAAGTTCCTTCCATCAACAATTACAAGCTCTGGAATAAATCCGTGATCAATAAGATTGTGAGAAATAACGTCCCCGACGGATATTACTCTCTTATCTTGTATCAAGGGCAAGACTTTATCTATAACAGATTCAGTATCGCCTTCAATAAGAAGTCCCATAGGAGATTTTAGTTTCAATCTCAATTCTTCTGTGAGAACAAGAGCCATCTCTATGCTTCATCCCCTAACCTTTAGGGCATAGGCACCAGGAACATTGACTCCAATGGTCTTGGCTATCTTTGATTTTTCTGGATCAATTATTACGACAATGCCGCTCCAGTTGTCAGTAGTTTTGTCATCCTTGCACACTGGGCACATGCTTTCATTTAGAATTCTCTGGCATTTCTGACACGCTACTCTCATTTTATCCCTCTTTCTTTTCCTCTGCTATCCATTCAAACTTTCCTAGGTAAGGCTGTCTCATTGTAAGCCCAATCTTTGCAGAACCCCTCTTTAGGGAAAGTGTTACAATCCTTCCCCGTATCTTGTCGCCTGTCTTTAGGATCCTTCCACTTTCTTTACCTGAAAGAGTATTATTTTTCTTATCGTAATTTATGAAATCGTTTGTAAGCTGAGATACGTGGACAAGCCCATCTATGGGCCCAAGCCTTACAAAAGCTCCAAACTCAGTTACTTCTTCAACTTCTCCTTCAATAACTTCGTAAAGTTTTGGAAGATAGACTAGCGCCTCAAACACTGTGTCATAATAGGCGCTGCCATCGCCAGGCACAATCTTTCCATCCCCAATTTCAATGATATTGTGAATAGCAAGGATAAATCCAAGGTCTTTATCCCAGGTCCCTTCATACTGTCCCTGAAGGATTTCGACTATGGATCTGTTAAGTTCCTCGCCAAATTTATTGGGCGGGACCCTTGCAGTATCCCTAATCTGTATAACTTTAAACATAATATGGCCACCTTAGAATATATGGTGAAATTGGTCCAAGTATATTTAAGTGTTTCTAAAAGCTTTTAACCTCTAAAATCTTAATTATTTCATGTTTTCTGCCACTCTCGTTGAAAATAGGGCCATAATCGATGACCAAGATGCAGTAAGTAAGGTCCACAGAAAAAGAGGATTTGGGGAGCTCATAGATAAAAAATTGTACCTGACAGTTGTCGAGGCACTGTACCTTTCAGAGAGGGGATTGATAAAAGTCATATCAGATAATAAAGAGATATCTTTCGAAGAGCTACTAAAGCTTGGGAGTAGTGAAGAGAATCTCTTTGGGAAGTATGTTGTCTTTAAAGACCTAAAAGAAAAGGGTTACCACGTAAAGACAGCATTCAAGTATGGGTGCGCTTTTCGTATTTATCGTGGATCAATAGAAGAGGAGCATGCAGATTATATAATAGATGTTTTCATGGAAGGGGAAAAGATAGATGCTAATATACTTGCTGCCCATGTTAGGATAGCCCATTCTGTGAAAAAAGATATGATTTTTGCTTTTGTTGATACAGACAATGATATTACATATTACCATGTTAAAAGGGTGACTTTCTAACCAAAAATTTTAAAACATAAACTCAAGAAAACTATTTAGGTGAATTATTTGAAGGTTATGAAGGAAAGGTGTCTTCTATGCACTTGTTGTGCATCTGTATGCCCTAACAATAGCATTGATATTACTGAAAATGAAGTTATCTTCAACGAAAATTGCACAGATTGTAAGATCTGTGTAAAATCATGTCCTGTGGGGGCGTTAGAATGAAGAACTACAAGTGCGATATTTTAATTGTTGGTGCGGGACCTGCAGGAAGTAACGCTGCAAGGTACGCAGCAAAGGGTGCCAATGTCCTCGTTATAGAAAAGAAAAAGGAGATTGGAGGGCCTGTCCAGTGTGCTGAGGGTATTTCCCAAGGACTCTTTGAAAAGCTTGAGATGAAACAGGACAGCAGGTATGTATCTACTAATATCGAGTTTGTCAAACTAATCGCTCCAAATGGAACTGAGATTAGGCTAGACGGTGAGAAGGTAAAATACTGGAAGAGCGGTATGGTTCTTGATAGGGAAGTTTTTGACAAAGCTATTGCAAAGGAAGCTGCAAGAAACGGCGCAGACTTTTTAATGAAGACACGATTTGTTTCAGCAAAAAGGAATTCTAAAGGTGTCACAGTACAAGCAAAACAGATGAACGAAGATATTCAAATTGATGCCAAAGTAATCATCGGTGCAGACGGTCCCCCTTCGATAGTTGCAAGATCATTAGGCATGGACACAACTGTTCCGTTAAGGTACCTTGAGTCTGGAATACAGTACCTTATGATGCCAATGGAAATTGAGCCTTGCATCGAGCTTTACTTTGGGGACTGTTATGCGCCTGGAGGGTATTCTTGGGTATTCCCGAAGGGAGAAGATCAAGCAAACGTAGGTCTTGGAGTCCTTCCAGTAAAGGCAGGACAAAAAACTGCACAATATTATTTGGACAAGTTTATCGAAAGACCCAGATTCAAAAAGGCAAAGATAGTGGAAGTTAATGCAGGTGCAATACCTGTCAACGGACCATTAAAAGAGCCTTATATGGACAACCTTTTACTTGCAGGAGATGCTGGAAGATTTGTAAATCCACTTACAGGCGGAGGAATTCACACAGCAATTATAACAGGAAAGCATGCAGGAGAACTTGCAGCTGAAGCAATCGCCAAAGAAGATTATACATCTAACTTCTTGAAAAAATACAATGACATGTGGAAGTCTGACATCTACGATGAACTTGATAAGTGCCTTAAGGCGCAGGAAGCATTCATGAATCTAAATGAAAAGGACTTAGATGCAATCGCTGAAACATTAAAAGATCTAAAGCTTGAAACAATTTCCACAATAAGCGTCCTAAAGGCAATAGTTGCAAAGAATCCTGGGCTTTTATTTAAACTTGGAAAGTTCCTGTAATTTTTTTATTAATTTTCTCTTTCTTTAATCAATAAATCTTCATTCTATAGCTTTTTTTGGTATTGTATACTTGCATGATTCTGCACCCATAGCGATACATTCTACTTCTTTGACTTCATACTCTTTTCCAGTAGCCCACTTCATCATGCTTCGCCAAAATCCAACAGGTGGCCAGCATAAACATTGAGTCGACTTATGATTCCCACAATAGAAGCAGTTCTGTATTTCTATATTAAAGGCATCATCAGTTTCAGTCATAATATGTGGCACTCCATAAAGGTTTTCACTTTCCTTTAATACTTTTTTTAAGATGAATCTAGTCTTTCCTTCATCGTTCATAAACTTAGTTGCAAACCCAGCAAGTCCAAAAAGAGTTGGCTTTGATTCAACTGCATAATCAAATGTTAGTTTTCCCCATCTCATCAATAGCGGCCTTGCAGCCTTTTCCCCAAATAGGTCGATGACAGCGCCCATTGCACTTTTGAATTTCTCCATATCTAAAGTTGGCGTGTCATCATCCGGAGGAGG